>NZ_VOZA01000037.1:0-30797 GCF_013420015.1 Acinetobacter sp. YH12039
TGTAATTTTAGTTTCACATGATCATTTTTTTGTTGAACAGTGTGAAATATCTGAAGAGTATTTAATTGAGTAAAATGACATTTTCAAATATATAGATTTATTAGTTCTACTAAAATTAACATAATACACGTTATACGAAATGACCAGTCTAATAGCTTACCTTTTCCCTAAAAAACAAGAGATTAAAGCAAGTAACAGCAGAGCTTTTGAGATCACTGAATAGTCATCACTAGGAACAACACCGGCATAATAAAAAGCCGTTGTCATCAACCAAAAGCCTAAAAAGAAGAATAGAAACTTAGATTTAAATAAATTTGGAATTTTTCCAAATTTTTCAGTCGTTTTCTGGGATGCAATATCCATCTAAACCTCCTATTTCACTGCACTTTGAATTGCTTTTTTCATGTGTTCAATCATCTCCAATGGCTCTGCATTTGCGTTAAGTCCTGATTTAAGACGCTGAACATAATTCAATTTTAAAGGACGATAGTAGGGCAAATATTTTTCACCATATTTTGCCTTAAAGACCTTACGCTCCTTAGCCCATAAAGTCCCGACCTGTTTCCGAACTCCTCTAAAACCAAGATAGCCCTCCAAGATTTTCAAATGCTTTTCAAAATATGCCTGTTTTTCTTCCTCAGATTTTTCAATGCACTGATTCCAACGATTAATCAGTACCTCACCCTGTTTCTGCACCTTGCTATAAGATTCAGATCCAATCCTCCAAGTCCAATCGGAAGCATTTTTTTCACGTCCCTCTAAATCGTCTCTGATTGAGCGTTTTTGAGTTAAACGTACAAGCTCATAATTTCCGAATTGAATTGGTGAATCAAAGACATAGGAAAACTTTTCAACCCCATCAATATGCTGTTTCAGCGTGTTATTCACTTGATCAATAGGAATAAGCCCATCATAGATTTGAGGACTATCAATATTGCAGAATAAAAAGAACTTCATCTGTAAATAATGTTCAGATTGATTTAAAAAATCAAAATCAGAACGAGCGAAGGTTTCAGGTTCAGTCTTAGCTAAAAGCATTAAGTCTTTTGTGAAATTTTCAT
This sequence comes from Acinetobacter sp. YH12039, assembly GCF_013420015.1. NCBI lineage: Bacteria > Pseudomonadati > Pseudomonadota > Gammaproteobacteria > Moraxellales > Moraxellaceae > Acinetobacter > Acinetobacter sp. YH12039. Next base: position 1,062 of record NZ_VOZA01000037.1, read on the forward strand.
CACCCACCAGATTCGGCTTGATGATTAAATCAAAGGTAGGATGACCCTTTTTCTTTTGTTTAAAACGTTCTTTTGGAGATAGCGTGAGCTGATAACGCTCAGTCCATTTCTCAACAAATTTTATAAACTCCTCGTTATCATAAAACTTCATATTCACTTCAGCAAAAAGAACACAATTCGATCTTGTTATTTCATCTTGTAACTTTTGCATCGCTAATGTAGAAAAATTTGAAAAATAGATCATAACAACATCCCAAAGAGCTTCTTTTAGTCAAAGTAGCCTTTTTTTTGGAATTTAACAATAGAGATTTAAAGTGATTTAATTTTAAATCACAGAATTTAATACCTTAAATTTTTAAAAAAATTGATGATAAATTCCTTATTGGGATTTAACAATTAAGTAGTTCCTAGCGATTTGACCCAATCCCTGCAATCTGATAATTTGGATCTAGATATTGCTGTTTTTATTAGGTCTGCCAAACCTTTGTTTTTTAGATATTTTTGTCTGATTCTCAAGGGTTTAGCCAACCTTTCGAGAATCAGCATCTGCCGATTCATCATTACTGCCATTTTGATGAATTACATCGGTGTAGCTGCGTGCGTGAGAAATCTAGCTGGCGCGGCCGCAACGAGGGCTGAGGGGTGTGATTCCCCTTTTCTACTCATTCCATTCGATCTTCTTTTAGGTCGGGGAACTGTAGTTGGGCGACAAGGACACGGGAACTTAGGCGACTAAGTAAACCCTGCCAATTTTGAGAGGTTGAGAGTTTTCAAGGATGGATAAACTCGTTAATAAACCCTACGAGCTGTTAGCGATAACAGACGTATGACCAACAGGTGGGCTTTTGCGGTTACGGTGACGTAACAGGGTTGCAAGTCGAAAGATGGCGCAATCGGTACTCAGACTGTAGTTTGGTGAATTTGTCGTGATGACATTCCAAGCTGCAAAGCTGAGATCAATGGATAGCTCAAGCCTGTAATTGCGTGTCAGCCGTTTTAAACGGTCAAACTCGCATTTGGTAGTGAAAGTGCTTTACCTGCTTTGACGATTTGTAAACTGTATTAATGCCCCTAATTTCTTGGAACTACGGGGGGCGGAACATGGAACACAGAGCAAATTCAGCAGATAAGCGATCTACACGTTAAGACAAGGTTGGATAACTTGGGACGCACTCAAGACCGTTTTGAGCATGGCATCTTTGAAATGAAGTGCAGGCAACATGCAAGGTTGTGGTTCGTGAGAATCTTTATGAGTGTTGGAGATCAGATTAGTAGATTCAGGTTGTTATTTAACTTGATATATCAGTTCGAGCGAATAAAAACGTAAGCGCTTCTTTTGGTAAAACAAAAGTTTAGATGAACGAAAGTCTGAGCCGATGGTGGTTGATGTGAAATATCTAAAACAGTGTTTTGCTTGGGATTGGCTTCCCTAACAGATTGGCTTCTGTAATGTAGAACACTGAAAAACAGCAAATTTAATTTTTTTAAAGTTTGGCTACTGAGAAAAAATTAGGCGTTGGCGCGGTAATGGTGATGCACGTTAAAACATCAAAGATTAATAGCCAAAGCTATTCGAGTTCACTCACTCGTAAAATAGAGCCAAAGTCCTGAACACGACTCTAAACTGTTCTCCTATTTCGCTCTCATTTGCGTTTTAAGCACGTTTTTCTATTCAATATAGATTTTTATTGGTAATCAGTGAAAAATCGCGAATACCCCCTATTTTTTGCGTCTAATCGTTATTACAGAGCGAGTGTCTACGAGCGAACATACAAAAAGTTGCGCCTAGACTCTCTGAAAAACAATTTTTTAATATCAAAATCTTAAAAATAGTAAATCACTTGCAGAAAATTGATGTCTAGATCGAGCGAAGCGAGCAAAAAAGCTTTATGAGCGAAGCGAATTCATTCTTGCTTTTGCTTTTTTTCAAATTCACGAAAATATACGCCAAAAAATTGCCCCTCGAATCGAGCGAAAGCGAGATTCAATAGAGTTTGAGCGTAGCGAAAACATAGGGCAATTTTTCATTTGAAAGGCTTTTAATTATTTTTAATGTTTTTAAATACTTTTAGATATGCTAAGAGCCTTTATTTATAATACATACAAAGGATATACAACACCAAAAAGTCACCTATACAACACCAAAAAGTCACCTATACAACACCAAAAAGTCACCTATACAACACCAAAAAGTCACCTATTTACACCATTGATTAATGATGGTGTAATAACAGCATGTATAATAAAGGTGTAGCAAATGCCTACCAGTGAATTAATAGTAAAAGATAACGCTTTAATTAATGCGAGTTATAATTTGGATACCGTAGAACAACGGTTAATTCTACTGGCTATCTTACAAGCAAGAGAAACAAGAACAGGGATTGATGCAAACACTAGGCTACGGATCCATGCCAGTGACTATATGAGCAGATTTAATGTTAATAAACATGCCGCCTACAAAGCCCTAAAAACAGCAGTTACTAACCTTTTTGGTAGACAGTTTAGCTATCAAACAATTGATGAAAAAACAGGAAAATCAAAGAAAGTAATCTCTCGATGGGTTCAAAATATTTCTTATATTGATGATGCTGCAACCTTAGAGGTTACTTTTACAATGGATGTAGTACCCTTAATTACACGTTTAGAAAAACAATTTACAAGTTATCAGTTAAAACAAGTTTCCCAATTAACAGGAAAATATGCCATTCGACTCTATGAATTACTTATAGCATGGCGCGAAGTCGGTAAGACTCCTATATTTGAGGTTTCTGACTTTCGTTCAAAGCTTGGTTTAACGTCAGATGATTACCCAAGGTTAGATACATTTAAAAGACGTGTACTTGAATCAGCAGTCAAACAGATAAATGAACATACAGATATCATCGTTAAAGTAGAACAACATAAAGAAGGGCGCTCTATTTCAGGGTTCTCTTTTAGCTTTAAACAGAAAAAAAATATGAACAAAGCTATAGAGCGTAAAAAAGATCCTAATACATTAGATATTTTTTCCAGAATTACAGATGCTCAACGCCACCTATTTGCTAACAAGCTTTCGGAATTACCTGAAATGGGTAAATACTCTCAGGGCACTGAAAGCTATCAACAATTTGCAATAAGAATTGCGGAAATGCTTCAAGATCCGACTAAATTTCAAGAATTACATCCTTATCTTGAAAAAGTTGGCTATCGTTAAATCATTGATGTAACGTTACATAACTAAATACTGTCTACTGGCATACAGATTTTTACTTGGGTTACATGATGAAAGCACTATCAGTTATTGAATTAGCTCAACTCTATGGAATGAATCGACAAAGTATCTATAAGCGTATAAATAAAGGAGATTTATCAAAAAATAGTGATGGAAAGATAGATCTATCAGAAGCTATAAGAGTATTTGGCGAACCATCGCACAACAACAAGAATGTAGCCACGTTACAGTCTACATCAGTACAAAAAGAGACAGAAGTAGACATGCTAAAACAGCAAGTAGACATTCTGAAAAAACAACTAGAACTTGCACATGAGCGAGAGGTTTTCCAACGAGAACAACTAGAAGCAAAAGACAATCAAATAGAAGCAATACAACGACTGTTAGAAGCCCCGAAACCTAATATGACTACGTTTACCGATCAAGAACCAGTGCAATCAAGCATGGTCAAAACAGATCCCGATCTGGACACAGCAGAACCGAAACATGACGGATTGACTACTCCGGAGCAGACAGAAAATAAGCGGATTCCCGTGCCGGAGCAGGTAGAGCCGGAACAGCCAAAAAGAGGCTTCTGGAGCCGATTTTTTCTGCCGAATGGCTAAGGGTACTATTCAACTGAGCTAATCAAAGTTGTGAAACATTGATCAAAGAATAGACGTGGAACGTGAAAAATCATAAAAAAAGCCCGAACAGGGATGCTCGGGCTATAAACTTTGAAATAAGTATTTGAATTTCAAGGTTAATTATAACACATTTCGTATAACGTGTATTATGTTAATTTTAGGAAAACTGAAATAAGATCAATCTAACTCGTATACCCCCAAATTATAGTGATATACGCTATACCGCAACTATGTTTTCATGTTAGTAAATTAAAATGAGCACACATGATGAATACAAGCTTACTCACAAAACTGAAACTTATACTACAACCATCATTTAATTTAAGAATTAAGAGTGTTAATTACAAAAAATACAATATTTACTATGTAGATATGAATCGCCTGGCATTATATCCTTTTGGCATCGTATTGGCCCTGTCTATTCAAGGTCTTTCTACGGAAGTAATGGCAATGGATCAACAATGTATATCCACAAAAGCGATCGAAAGTGACGAGTTATCTTGCTTACTCTATGATCGTATCATTAATGATACTCAAATAACTAGCATGAGAGAGCTGGGGCCATTGAAGGATAATATTGCTACAGCCTCATCAATTAATTTACCTACGAATAAAAGTAATTCAGAGCCTGTTCGTATGAACACTTTATCTATGCCTGTGATGCCCTTGGCATTGGGAGTTAATATATTCCCATCATCTGGTAATGTTGGGATAGGAACTGACGTGCCACAAAAAATAATACACCTCGTTAATACAAATACGCCAACTATCCGTTTTGAACAAGTGGCGGGGGGAACTTATGCCCCTTACACTTGGGATGTAGGTGCAAATGAAGCTAATTTTTTCATTCGAGATCAATCTGGTAGCGAGCAATTACCGTTTCGAATTGCACCAGGCAATGCGACCAATACATTGACTTTGAAAAATAGTTCAGTAGGTATTGGAACGTGGAGTCCAGAATCGGCTTTACATGTAATTGGCTCAATTCAGGCTAGTACTCTAAGTGGATGTAACTACGGATTAATCAGTGATGCTAACGGTGTCATTGGCTGTAATAATAGCCAAACAATACCCGAAGTCGGTGCTTTGAATGATCGTATATCAACTAATGAAGCTGATATTGTGAACTTACAACAAGGTCAAGACACTTTAAATCAACTGGCTGTGCAGTACGATTCAGCAACGCAAGATACAATTAGCCTGAAAGGTGTAAATGGCACAACACTGACCAATTTGAAAGCGGGTGATATTAGCACCGCAAATTCTAGAGATGCAGTAACAGGTGGACAGTTATTTACAACAAATCAATCTGTTAGAATGTTGTCTATACAGGCAACGGCAGGTGCACAACAAATTGCTTCTATTCTAGGTGGGGGAGCAGGCTATAGTAATAGTGTATTTACTTTACCGACATTCACAATTCAAGGGGAAAACTATTCCAATATTGGTGATACATTTGGTGCTGTGAATACTGAGATTAGTAGTTTGAAAACATCAGTCACAAATTTAAAAACATATGTAGATCAGCAAAGTAGCGGAAGCGAGAATAATCTTAAAAGTTATATTGATCAACAAGACTCTAAAAATCTGCTAGATGCTAAAAACTATACAGATCAAAAAGCATCTAATACTTTAAATAGTGCAAATACTTATACAGACCAACAGACCGCAACAATACTCAACAGTGCTAATCAGTATGCCGAGCAACAAGCTGCGACAGCATTAAAAGATGCAAATGCTTATACAGAGAGTAAAGTTTTAGGTGTAAATACAGGTACTGGAAACACGAGCGGTACGGGCGCTAATTCTACAGCAATTGGTCCAAATACTGTCGTATCAGGAAATAATTCAACTGCAGTGGGTGTAGGAAATACTGTTTCTGGTAATAACTCAGGTGCATTTGGTGATCCAAATATTGTGACTGCAAATGGTAGTTATATCGTGGGTAATGACAATACGGTGAGCGGTGACAATACATTTGTACTTGGAAATAACGTCAATACATCTGCAAAAAATTCAGTGGTATTGGGTCATGATTCAACATCAGCTCGTGACAATACTGTTTCGGTAGGTTCCAGTGGAAATGAGCGCCAAATTACCAATGTTGCCGATGCAACCGAAGCGACGGATGCTGTTAATTTGCATCAAATGCAAGCAGCCAACACTGAAACATTAAAATCATCTAAGGAATATACGGATACTCGTGTGAGTACTTTAGAAAGTAGCTTCTCCGATTTTAGTTATCAGACGGATCTCCGTTTTAAAGAGGTGGATAAGCGATTTGATCGTCAAGGTGCGATGTCAGCAGCAATGATGAACATGGCAACGAGTACTGCTGGATTGAAAGGATTGAATCGAGTCGGTGTGGCGGCGGGTTTTCAAGGAAATGAGAAGGCTGTAGCAATTGGTTATCAACGTATTATAAGTGCAAATACCAGTTTGAGTTTAGGAGGTGCTTTTACTGATAAGGATAGTTCTGGTGGTGCAGGTATAGGTTTCAGTTGGTAAATAACATAAATGTTAGAACCCACTAACAACTCGCAAAAAATGGTTGAATCTGCGGACGCTGTTTTTGTGATTCCGTCCAAAGTGAATGCTTAGATTGAACACGCATTAACAGGTCTGCACTGATACCTAAAGCATCATGCAAACGTAAAGCTACATCTGCGGTTACTGGTGCTTTACCGTTAATAATTCTAGAAAGTAATGGTCGTGTCACTTGGATACGTTCAGCAAGTTCTGTAATAGTGATCGCCTGTCCTTCTTCTTTTAAGCCATCCAACCATTCTGAAATTAACTCACCTGCATGAGCTGGATTATTCATCATCATATTCACCTCAATGGTAGTCCTGATAGTCTACGATATACGCATTACCATCTTTAAAAATGAAAGTCATACGCCAATTCGCATTAACCGTAATTGCCCAATGATCTTTTAATTTACCTTTCAAAGGATGAAGCTTCCATCCAGGGAAATTCATTTCATCAATGCTTTGCGCTTCATTCAAAGCAGTTAATTGTCTTTTTAACTTAGTTGAATGAACGGACTGAATACCTGCTGTAGAACTTGTTTTAAAAAACCTTTCTAATCCTTTATGTTTAAAATCTACAATCACAAAAAATCTTCCTTTGTATAGATCTAGTATACAAAAAGTTGTTCAGTAAAACTATACAAAAAATAAAGACCAAAACTCATTTAACATAAAATCTCTTATACGAAATCCAGATTCAAGACATAAAAAAGCCCGACATCCTGTCGGGCTTTTTCGTATTGGTTCGCTTGGCTTGACTCCTGTCGTACCGCCGATCCTTGTGCGATTATTTATTTTTATTTTGCGGAACGTCCTGTTCTCTTATGACTTCATGATATTGAATACAAGGGGTTATGAATATCCGCAAAATCCCTAAATCCATGTGCGCTCAGGCGTACAAAATTGGTGAATTTTTATCCCAAGAGTTGTCCGCAGAAATTGGGGATAATTTAAGCCAGCGCTGTCTTGATAACACAGAGAAAAATGACAATTTGATTAAATATTGAGCAAAATTATTGGCAAGAAGTATCAAAATTGCTCAAAAAGAAACCGGCTTGTTTCCAAGTCGGTTTTTTGTTGTTTTTCATGAGGATGAAAAATTTTTAACTATATGAAAAACAATGATATTTTAAAAAGCATTTCGTATAACGACCATTATGTTAAATGGTGCACATCTTATATTGTAAAGTGGATCACTTTTTAAAAATAACTTTATAGAAAATATCTTCTTTTTAGCGCAAAAGCATCTTGTAGGGCATTGTGAGGTATTTCTGAATCTATTGTCAGATTTGTATCACTTTCCCAAAGTTCCATTGTCAACTTTGGGGTAGTCATACAAACGCCTTGTTGAAGCATCAGGGTTGTTAGGAATAATGAAAAATCTTCTGGCCAATCAGCAACTATATGTATGGTTTCATAGTGATTTAGAAAGTTAAATAAATTTTTTTTAAATTCTTTTAAATCAATGGCTTGCTTATTTAAAATAGGGATAACATTATTAAATACCCATGAAGTGGGATTCATACATGGTAGAACTTCATAGAAGTATTTTTCATTTTCATCAACGAGAGCCATGGAAATCAGTTCTCCACCAAAACCATTAAACTCACAATCCAAAAATAATTTCATATTTGCTATTACCGTATTTATTTTAGTTACTTAAAAAATAAGGAACTTGTTTTATTTCAACAAGTTCCTATATAAATTAAGCTTTTTTATATCTCGTTGCTCTTGAAAAGAGAGTATTACGCGTATCAGGAATTTTCACATTGTTTTGGTCAATCAAGTAACCATGTTCTTCCATGATTACTCTAACCATGTGGCCGATAGCCTGTTTTAAGCGATCAAAATCAATATTTTCTGGATTATTAGAATTATCTTCGATAGCTTTTAATTCTTTACCAAATCTAGCTTCTAAACTTGGAACTAAGGCTTCAATTGCTGGTCGACTAAGGTAGGTTGCTGTTTCAAGCATTACGATAGTTTTTTCTTCATTTAGGAAGTCTAAGATTTTTTGTCCAAAGTTAGTATTAATAATACCTTGGAATTGAGCGCTGAAATTTTGCATGTTATATACCTGTTCCACATATGAGGTTTTGTTTTTGTAGGTTTCTATGTTAAACCATTCAAATATAACGTGTCAATTAATTAATTAAGAAGCATAAATTTTTTGATTATTTAAGAAAATCTAAAATTAACATAATACACGTTATACGAAATGCTTCTTTTTATTTCATATAAATCATAGTTTTATCGTATAGCAAAAAGCCCAACCCTCTCCGATTGGGCTTTTTTAATGATTGTTCACGTTCCACGCTTAGTATTTAAGCAATGTTTCACGGGATTTGTTAGCTCATATGGATAATCTGATTTTATGGTTTGAAATCCGTTTTTTGATGTAGAGCCTTCAAAATTCGTTTAGCCGTTTCTTCCCTTACACTTTTTGGATCTCGTAAAATCCCACTAATCCAAATCGCAAAAGTAGGATAGTCAGGAAAATTACTTAGATCAGAAAGTTCAGAAAGTTTAGATAGAATAGTGCTGTATTTATTAATTTGGGGATCTGACATATTACAAAATAGCTCTACTGTCTTTGTCTCTCTCTCGGGTGCTATGAGTTTTGGCTTAGGCTTCTCTTTCACAATAAACTTGAAACCAACCACAGACCGTCCTTGTTTAACGTTTTCATAAGTGAGTTCAATGTCTGTATTAGCTGTAATTTCATCTAATGAAGGCTTAATTACACGGTCTTTTAAATTACATAGCTTGTCGTAGGACTTTGGCAAACCTAACTCAGTTTTTATATGCTCTAAGGACATTTCAAATTGTCCCATAGCTTGATATTTTTTTGCTAAATGATATAGGTCGAACGAGTAGTCTTTTTTCAGACTGAGTACGATGTCTTTCTTGTACTTAGTGTATGGATTTAATTTGTCGAACTCTTTGAGCATCAAAAGAACTTCCTCTGGGAAGCATATGGATATTGAACCATTCTCATATATTGCTCTAATGACCCAGTTACAGTAGGTTTTTTTCTTATTATCACCATAGGAAAAATAACGTCTTAACAGGTTTTTACTCGCTTCTTCCATTTGCGAATACGCTGAGTTGGTTTTTATACCGCATTCTTTTGCAAAGCTCTCTGATGTTATGGTGATTGCATCTTTTTCAGTTGCATCAATTATCCGAGCTATAGGACTAGCAAGAATTAATAAGCGTTTTTCATCAATACTCATGCTTTTAAAGCACTCTTGAATCGTATTCTGCATAACAACCCAAGATACAGGGTATGTTTTTTTATAATCCATGAAACTACATTCCGCAAGAAGTAGTTTTTTATATCATATTGATTTATTTTTGCACACGATTTTTGTAGTTTTTAACATAAAACTACATTAAATATAGTGTAGTTTAGTTCATGCCATTTGTAGTTTCTAATCATGCCATTTGTAGTTTCTAATGTGCCAAAATCATGCCATTTGTAGTTTAGTTCATGCCATTTGTAGTTTTTTAAAGTCTGAAAGCCTTGCTATATGTGGTCTGGAAGGGTGTCTAAAAGTATTTAAAAGCTTTTTAAAAGAATAAAAGAGAATTAAAGGAAAAATCAAAGGCTATGGCACTCGCTTCGCTCGTGTCGTTTCAAAAGCAAAACCAAGAGCAAAAAGATTGATAATGCATTCGCTATGCTCATGCTTTTTTAAGATCAAAAGCCCCAAAGTTCGCACCCATTCGGGATGCTCTGTACTTACCGTTTTAGATTAAAAGGGAGTTTGTAATCAGGGAAAAGGCGTTGCTGAAATTTTTATGATGCTCAATCGCTCGTAGACACTCGCTTGGTTTAAACCTGTGAGGTTCAAAAAGAAAAAAACAAAGCGAACGGAGTGTGAGTGACATAAAGATAAATCGCTCATTCCCCCTCTGATTACTGTTTTGCTGAATTAGATTAAAAATCTAATTCAAAATCATTTTTAGGTTTTGGTTTATGCTCAGGTTCATAAGTTTGTTGAGAAGTATTCTGTCTAGGCAATGGATTTTTAATTTCGTAAATATCACTTTTAATAGTCTCAAAACTCTTTAAACACGCTTGATATGATTCTCTTTGCTGTTTCAAATGGTCGTTTTGAGGCTCTAAAATCTTCTCACATTTCAGATATTTCAGCATTTGATTGTCATTTTTGATCATTTTCTCAAATTTATCGTATTCCCATTCGTGGATATTTGAACGTGCACGGCTAATGTACGTTTCTAAATTTTTAGATTTTTTCTTTATGTAATCAATCAATTGTAGTGGGTTTTTATTGTTATAGGCCTCCTGTTGCTTGTCGCATAGTTCTTTGTGATAACCAACGTAATCGGGGTAATAACCGTCACTTCGCAAGTAACTGAAATTCGTAGCCGGTTTTGGCTTGAGTCGAATTTCCGCTACTGTGGTTTCTAGTCGTTCAAGTTGTTGATTAACGCTATTAATCTTTCTACAGTTTCCCCAAGCGTATTGATCTGCTTGCTTTGCGTCTCCAAATCTTCGTAAAAGTTGTTGGGTACTTTCAATTGCAAGATTTTCGAGAGTGCTTTCTCGATGTCCGCCTGCTGTGTGCCAATTGTCATTTGAATGGGTCTTAATTCTATCTTCACCAAGTCGCTGACAATGCTGTTTAAATCCAGTTGATTTAATGCTCTCGCTAATTGCGTTTGTAATTGGGTCTTCAAGTTTTCTTGAAATGCTTGCTGTAACTGCTCCGAAAAGTTGCCCTGCTCTAGCTTTGAAAGCTCTGCTTTCAGTGTCAAAATTAAGGCTTGCTGTGCTTCTTTCTCTGTATTCAGATTGCTGATTTTGCTCTTTAGACTCAGCTCGACTTCGCTGTAGTCGCTCAAAATGGTCTTTAATGAATCGATTTGTTGACTCAAAACCTTGTTTTGCTCGGCTAACAAGTTGTTTTGTTGCATCAATAAGCTGTTTTGCTCTGTCAAAAATTGGTCGATTTCGGTCTGCATGATCTAGTTCCGTATTTGTTTCAAGTAGTTGATCTGGTTTGTAATCACTTGTGAATTCTGTTGAATCATTTGCTCTTGTGCTTTGATTGTTTTTAAATTTGTATTGGCTTGATAGCCTAGATATAAAATTATTAAAAGAATCAGCAGTCCAAAAGCTATCATCCCCCATAGGATGTGTGTTGCTCTCTGGTTGCCCAATTTTTCCGTCAAAAGGCTCTGCAACTGACTCTCTATTGTCTCTCTCTGCCCCTCTATCGCTTGCTGTACTTGGTGTTGAATGCTGTTCTGCAGGAGCTTTTCGTCGATTCTGAGGCTCTGCAACTGCTTGTTGACTTGAGCCTGTAGAGCGTGAATTGAGGTTGAAAACGAATCTATGCTCGATTTCACTTTTGATATTTCCGATAGGTCTATATTCGCTAACTGCGTTTGCAGTGCGTCTATTTGCTCCGTATAGCTCGCTGTTAGCGATTTTATGGCTTTGGGTGATAGATTCCCTATTTCGGTCAAAATCGCTCTGAGATGCGATTTTATGGCCGATGTTGTCTGCTGTACTTCGTTTAAAAGTATAGTGCTGTTGGTGATAGGTCTCTCGCTTTGCTCGATAGTCATCTCGAACGTTTTCAGCGTTTCGGAGAGCTGTTGCAAGCTCTGCTGTAGTTGGTCGGCTTTCTGCTGCTGCTCTGAGATGCTCTGAATAAGCGTTAATTTCGAATTGTTCATGATAAAAGTCGCCTCTAAGTCGATGTCTTTTGCCACTTTTCAAAGTGGCAGTTAAGTATTCTTTACTTTGTTTGACCGATGCGATTCCTTCCAGTTGCTCAATACACTGGACAATATCTGCTCTGTTTTTTACTGTCAGAGTCCTTAAAAATGTTTGTACGTAGTTATCAACGAGCTTGCCAAACTGCTTTTTTGTAAGCGCCTCAAGATCTTGACCTGTAAAAATATTTTTAGCTTGAGCGTTGAGTTTTGCGACATAGTTTGGCTCTTGTGTCGTTTTCATCAAAAGCAGATCATCGGGGCGTGACCACTGGTACTTTGTGTTGAAGTAATCACGTAAAGAATCAAAATGCTTTTCATGGCCGGGTGGGGCAATATTGAGTGATTTACCGCTTTGAATATCTAGGCGTGGTGCTAGAACGTGGATATGCTTCGAGCCGTCATCGTCTGTGTGAAGCACGGCAAAAAGGTGGTACTGTGAGGGATCTAGTCCCGAAAAAGCATGCTTTTCAAACTCGTCTAAGACTTCTTTTATTTGTTCATCTGTCGGACTGTCTTCTTTTGACCATGCGATCACGCCACTGGTGTACTTCCACAAATGTGGACTTGAGTCACAGATGGCGTTAAATGTAGTCGCATCACCACGCAAAACATCAACACCTGCCCGAACATTGCCAAGATGATCGAACTTATCTAAAACATACGCTGAAGCGTGTGCGGCCGATCCTTTACCGTGATTTAAAAATTTAATATGCACTTTCATCCTCCTCAGCAAGCTGTATCGAAGACAATTGCTTTTTAAGCCTTTCAGGGCTTTGTCTGCTGATTTTCGGAAGTGCAGGAAATACTTGTTCTAACTCGGTTTGAATGCCTTTTAAAACTGAAAAAATGCTGAAAATATCTAACTTGCGTTGCTCTTGCGGATCAGCATTTTTGATGATGTTCAATGCTCGTGCAATTTGGTTTAAGTTGTTCCCGATTTTGGATAGCTCAAGCAGTAAAGCAGGATCTGTTTTTTGATAGCGTTTAACCACTTCAATCACTGTTTTAACTTTGAGTCTAGGCTTCCTTTCATATTCTTCTGGTCGTCTTACGGTTACAGCATCTTGCATGATTTCCCTTTGAATTAAAGAGAGAATGAAGTCTGTAAAATTCGTGTTCTCTTTTTCGAGGTGCTGCTCAAGTTGTTCTAGCTGTAACTCTGTGAGTCTGAAAATTTTAGTTTTATTTCGCATATACACATCCCACTAACAGGCTTTTGGTTTTGCTTTTAAGTCAACTTTGTTGACTTGCCCATCTTGATGGGCTTGGGGTCTTAGGGGTTTCCCCTAACAAGTCCCTGTATATCAAAATTCGAAGAATTTTGTATATACAGGTAGGCTTGCTTATCTTATTTAGTCATCTAATAGTATTCTACTATATCGTGAAAGATTTATATAAAAAGATCAAAAAAAGGGTTTATCAGCTAATAATACCTAAATTTGTATATGAGTTTTTATGTTGAAATTATGATGGAAATGGGGACTGGCTCATTTACATAACTTTTAAAGGGGAGAAGCAATCCAATAGCCGTAGGTAGAACAAACTTCAGGAATAAAGCGAGTAACAGATTTTGGTATTACTGATGACGGCCCTCCACTAAGGATAATTTCATTACCTATAAAAACTTTATGATTATTAAATTTATTGGTGATGCTAATCCTACCGTCCTTTGTATATTCTAACTCATGATTATTAGCCCAAATAATAAATGAACCGGTATCACTACCAAGCCGAATACAACCATAAGGATCTACATGCAATTTCCCACCAGTAATGGTTACTCTTGAACCAGAATTAGCATGTTTAATAAAAATGATAGGTTTTACTGACTCTATGGAGTTAGATACGGGTTGGGACTTCGCTATACAACCAGTAAGCAATGTAATAATTATAAAAATTTGAGCTAAATTTTTTATTCTCATATTGAACTCTTTGAAGGCCATGCAATGCTTAGCTTCTTTTCAAACTTTCTTATCGTGCAACTAGCGTAAAGTAGCTCGATGCTTTGAAACATGGCTAAAGCCATATTTCAAAGCATCGAGCTAAAATTAGCCAAAAATCTCTGAATGGCTATCTAACTGGTGTAACTCTAAAATGTCATCCCCTACGAGCCTGTAAATCAAGACTAAATCAGGTTTAACGTGACAATCTCGACAATTCTTAAACTCAGCACCACCTTTTAATGGGTGATCTAGGTATTTTTCAGGCAATGGACTATTAGCAACTAAACAGTCCAGTACCTCAGCCCATTCAGCCGTAACTAAATCTAAGTAACGTCTTTTAATATTTCGTTTAAATGAGTTGGTTACGATGATCTTTCGTTTAGCCATGAGCTTCATCCGACATGGCTTTGATTGCTTCTTCTACTGTTTCGTACTCGGTGTACTCCCCATTTTCAATCTCTTTAAGAGATTGAAGCAACTTTGCTACTGCTGTTGGGGTCAGAGTTGGTTCTTTCGCATAGTCAAAAGCTAATGGAACAGTTCTTGTTTTCACCACCTGATTTAAAAAAAGTTTAAATGCTTGTGGCATTGTTAAACCATATTCTTCAAAAATATGATTTGCATTATCCCTCAAGTCTTCTTCTAAACGCATATTAAAATTGACTGCGGACATGGTTAATTCCTCTAAAAACCAATAATGTAAAGACAATATAAGGCATTATCTTTACATTTTCATTACTTTTGATGTAATAAATGGTTTCTAATCGCTAAATTTCGTATAATCGCCATTATGTTAAATAACTTTTAGAAGCTTTAGTACAAGCTTGACAGATTGTCTTATCATTATAAAATAACCTTATTCAAATCATCCTCCCAAGAGTAACGCCAATGAAGTAAGTCATTTTCTCATCATTATTTTTAAACTTTTGATGTGCAAAATAGATTCTACTTGTGGCTATATATTCTTGGTCTCTACTTTATATCCTAAATAATATATTGTTTTTTATAAGTTAATCTTCACTATTTTGCATATCCTCTACATGAGGAATTTTTTATGCAACATGCATGTATTGCTTCAAACTTAAATTTAGAATTTTCTACACAGAAAATGTTTGATCAGCTAAACATTACGCTTTTATCAGGACAGGTTTCTGCATTAATTGGACGTAATGGTTTAGGTAAATCCCTATTGTTCAGAATATTAGATCAAAGCCAAGCTTTAGATATTCATTATAGTGGTCAAGTTTCATGGAATATCCAACATGATTATTTGGCACAATTAGAACGCCTTAATGCTGAAAATATTGCACAAGCATTAGAGGTAGATCATTTACATCATGCTTTTCGGCGTATAGAGAACAATACAGCTAGTTTTGATGATTATGAGTTAGTTGAAAATACCTGGGATTTACCACAAAAATGGCAAAATATACTTGAAAATGCTGACTTACCTACGGATTTGAACTTTCCAACAGAAAAACTGAGTGAAGGACAAAAAACAAAGCTGGCTTTATGTCGTTTGTTTTTAAAAAAGGATCACTATCTACTTTTAGATGAACCAAGCAACCATTTAGACTCAACATCTAGACAATGGTTAATTGAGAGTATTTTGGCACACCCTAGTGGTGTATGCCTGATTAGTCATGATCGCCAATTACTCAATCAAGTCCAACATATTTATGCTTTAACTGAATTAGGCTTACAACACTACAAAGGTAATTATGAGCATTACATTCAACAGCATCAGCTACACATGGATGCATTAACTCAGTCTATTAATAAGGAGAAAAAAGAATTAAAGCAGTTAAAACAACGGCAACATGATAGCTTAATGAAAGCGAATAAACTTCAATCTATAGGCAATGAACTTCGTGATTCTAATTCTCAAGCAAAGATTTTTCTAGATTTCAAAAAGGAAAATGCTGGACAAAGCTTAGGTAAGCTACGTGCCCAACAAACTCGACAAACTGATGATTTGAAAAATAGTCTGATTAATAGGCAGACCATTGTAGAAAAAATCAAAGCTCAGAAGTTTGAATTCCACTTACAGAGTACGAAGCAAGGAGAGATTTTAAGAATTCATGATTTAAAGCTACCCCATACAGCAACAAATAAAATTAATTTTGCATTGAAAGCTGGCGAAAAAATCCATCTTAAAGGTGCTAATGGAATTGGTAAATCAACCTTATTGAAATTGATTTCTACCCATCAACGTGATGATATTTTCTTTAGTGGAACATGTTTGTATTTAGATCAAAACTTTAGTTTATTAAATAATGATTTATCCGTAATCGAAAACCTTGCACTTTATAACTCCAATCTTACTGAAGTTGAGTGGAGAAATTTGTTAGGTCAGTTACGTATTCGTCGTGAAAAAGCTTTATTAAAACTATCAGAACTGAGTGGTGGTGAAAAATTGAAAGTCGCATTATTAGCAATGAGTCACTATCCTGATGGTATTGATTTATTATTGCTTGATGAACCAGAAAATCATTTAGATATTGAGTCTAGAGAGCTTCTATCGCAGGCTATTAGCCAATATCAGGGCGCTGTAATTTTAGTTTCACATGATCATTTTTTTGTTGAACAGTGTGAAATATCTGAAGAGTATTTAATTGAGTAAAATGACATTTTCAAATATATAGATTTATTAGTTCTACTAAAATTAACATAATACGCGTTATACGAAATGAGTTATAATTATCCTTATAATTCAACGCTGTAGTTCCTAGTTGATAGCCCGAGTTTCCATGACCGGGCTTTTTTTATGATTTTTCACGTTCCACGCCTACTATTTAATCAATGTTTCACACTTTTGATTAGCTCAATTGAATAATCAGGATGCCTGGTCTTTTTCTTTTTGGCGTTCATCCAGCTCTTTCTTCAGTGCCTTTTTATCCTGGTACGATGCAATTAGCATAATCGGGATCAGCAGCGGAGCCACAATAATGCCCAGGGCAATGTCTTTCAGTTTCGGCATGATTTCTCTCCCTAGATTGCTCAGTCATGATCAAAAACAGCATTTAGCACACGGCCAAATAATCCACGTTTTTTCTTTGTCTCATAATGCGTATTTGGTACGTGTTTTGGTGTTTCATTAGGGCGTGTCACCAATGTCTCATGGGATGTTTTAATTTCACTATCTCTATTATTATCAATAGTTTCACTTATTCCACTATTGTTGTCGCATGGTGCATCATTGGAATGTGTCACTGGTGTATCATGAGACATTTTTTCTTCAGACTCTTTATGCCCTAATAGCAATTGAAAGCGGTCTATTTGATCTAAATAGCGTTTCTCACGATCTTTGTATGACTCAATTTCCTTTTTCATAAAATCAACAAGCTGACGTAAATCAGCATCATCTTTAGACTGATCCACTTCTTGTTTTTGTTCATGCTTTTTGATCGGCTCTCCAAAGCATCGGATGACTTCTGCAATATCAAAAAGACCATCAGCGCTTCGAGATATACGCCCTTCTTTTATGGCCCTATATAGCGTAGAACGACTGACGTTAAAGCGGTTAGATACTTCACTTAGTGATAATTTAGCCATTTACTAAATCCTTTTATTTAATGGCATATATCCCACTTTTTTTAGGTATGGATATAGTTCTTTGATTTTTTCAGGATCGTGAAGCATCTCAGCAATACGAATAGCAAATTGTGGATAGCTTTCAGTTCCCTGGGAATACCGACCCATTTCCGGTAGCTCTGAAAGTTTATTGGCAAACATGTGGCGTTGTGCATCGGTCATTTGGGTAAAGAGATCTACCGTGTTTGGATCTCTTTCTGAAGGTATCGAATCAATTTTTTTATGCTTAAAAGTGAATGATAAGCCTGAGATAGATCTTCCTGTTTTGTACTGTTCGTATTTTACATGTATATCAGTCAGCTCATTGATTTGCTTTATGGCTGGTTCTAAAACACGACTTTTAAAATTAACCATTTTTTGATATTCATTCATCTCAAGTCCTAATTTTTCTCTGAACTCAGATAAAGAAATAACAGGTGTTTTTCCTACGTCTCTCCAAGCAATTAGAAACTCATATAGACGAATAGCATATTTGCTAGTTAGTTGCGCAACCTGTTTAAGTTGATAGCTCGTAAAGTGCTTTTCCAATCTTGTAATAAGAGGAACAACATCTGGTGCAAAGGTAACTTCTAATGTAGCAAGGTCATCAACATATGCAATTCGGCTAACCCAGCGGGATTTGACTACAATTTCTTTGTTTGTATCTTTATGAATTTCCTTAAAAGAGAACTTTCTTTCAAAAAGATTATTAACTGCATTTTTTAGAGCGTTATACGCAGCTTCTTTGGTGACATCAAAGCGAGAAGCATAATCAGAAGCATGGATTTCTAATTTACTGTCGGATGAGATCCCTTGGCCTGTTTCTCTTGCTCTTATTATTGATAAAAGGATAAGCCGTTGCTCGGTTACTTCGAGATTATAACTGGCATTAATTAAGGCATTATCTTTTACTACTAAGTCATTTTTCATAAGACTGCATAGGTTATAAGTGTTATTAAGACTACATTAGCATTCGATGTAATCAAATGCAAAGAAATTGTAGTCTTATGACAAAGAAATTGTAGTCTTATGACAAAGAAATTGTAGTCTTATGACAAAGAAATTGTAGTCTTATCCACCTTAAAAGCCTTGCAAACAAAGGTTTTCAGAGAGTCTAAAAGCATTAAAAACTTTAAAAATAATTAAAAGCCAAGGTAAGGAAAAATTGCCCTATGTTTTCGCTACGCTCAAACTCTATTGAACTTCGCTTTCGCTCAGTTCGTAGGGGCAATTTTTGGCTTAAAATTTCGTGATTTTTTAAAAAAGAAAAGCAACTAGGAATTCGCTTCGCTCATAGAACTTTTTCACTCGCTTCGCTCGACATAAAGCCACCGTAATCAGTTCGCACCCATTCGGGATGCTCTGATTCTGAGTTCTTGATACACAGGGGAGCCTGTAATCAGGGAAAAACAGGTGAAAAAATTTAGATTCCTGTAGTTCGCTCGTAGACACTCGCTAAATGCTCTCATTTGCGATTTAAGAGTTTTTTCTTAACTCAACTATAAATCTACTGTGGTTTAGCAAAACATCGCTAAAAACCCTATTTTTTTGCGTTTAAACAGCATTCACCAAGGTCGGTAATCGTTTTTATTTTCATTTTCTGGTTTTTTAGGCTCATTTTTTTGCTGTTTTTCCAATTCTTGCCGTCTTAGAAATGCCAAATGTTCTCGTTCGCGTCTATCTTGTTCATAGCGTTGTTCTCTTTGCTCTCGTTCTTTACGTAATTGCTCTCTAAATTCACTTTCTCTGCGATCATTTTCAATTTTTCGTTGGCGATCCACTTCCGCTTGGCGTACTTGCTGCATTCTTTCTTGTTCAATTTTGAGATCATCTGCCCGTTTTTCGACAAGGATAGGTTTCATATCATCATTAAAATCATGCAGGGTATCGAAAGAGTGAACGTACTCTCGTTTTAGCTTTTGCCAGAAAGTGGGTTTTATCGTTGGTCGTTCAATCCCATTATTTTGCAGTATCTCTGAGCATTGGCCTAAGCGTTTGACGACATTCTCAATATCGTATTCTTTAGCAAGTTGTTCGACCTCGGTTGCGTATTCTCTCCAGTTCTCATTTTTTGCCTGTTCTACTGATTTTTCAGTCGCATAAAAATCAGGTTTTTTTATATCTCTGTAAGTATGATGGTAAGAGTCATAAAACAAATTATCGTTACGTAGGTAAAAATCGCTTTTGTTTTCTGCTAACCATCGTTTTGTCTTGGTGAGATTTGATTCAATCTGTTTTTGATTATTAGCAGCATTGCTTTGAATGGTGTAAAACTGACTAGCAAATTCTGCATAAATATCCTGGCAACGAATGAAGTCATCATATGCGTTGTCAATCTGTTGAACCTGTTGTTCTTGCAGGCGTTCTTCTTCTAGGTTGAGATGTTCTAATTCTGCTAAAAGCTCTTTTTCTTCTGCTTCGGTTAACTGAAGTTCGTTCTCTAGTTGGGTAATCTGATCTTCTAATCGACTTGGAACAATAATTTCTTGATCAAGGCCCTTGATGATCTGTTGGTATTCTCGTGCAGCATCTAAATTTTTGGCTTTGATGGCTTCATTTTCAAGTGCAATTCTTGGTAGCACAATTTCAGTGTTACGTTCGTCAAGCGGTCTTTTTTGTTCCTCATCATATTGTCTGCGAAGTGCTGTAGCTTCATGCCCTTCATGATGGGTGGGTTCAAGAAAGTCTAAGCCCTGATCCTTGTAACTCCGGTGGTCGATGCGTTCATCTAGTCCAGCATTTTCCAATACTGTGTTTACAACATTGGCAAAAGTTGCTCGGCTGTCCTTCAGGATCTCGGGACCATGGTCGTTGAAGATTCTTTGTTTCTTTCCTAATTCGCCTTTTTCATTGATGAGTCTGGTCGTGAACATGATGTGTACGTGATAGTTTTTATTATTGGTTTCATCGTTATGTTCATGTGGTGCATGGATGCAGGCATCGACAATAACATTGTGCTTGTTCACAAAGTCTCGGCAAAAGTCATCAACGATTTTTATGCGTTCTGCATCTGTTAATTCATGTGGTAAAGCACAGATATATTCTTTGGCGAGTCGTGCATTGGCTTTCATTGAGCCATTGGCATTGAATTCTTTTTTTTCTACTGTATTCCAAAGTGTTTGACGGTCTAAAAGTTTTGTATTGGTATGTTCTGGTGCATAAATATTTTTGTATGCAAGTCCCTTTTTTTTAGTGTAGTCCTGAGTCTTTCCAAAAGTCAGATCCTCTAATTTTTCACAGGCACGATAAGCAGCACAAGCAACGGCTGAACGTCCGTCACTTCGTGAGATGTTGCTTTCATTCAAATGAAAAATTGCCACTTTAAAAACCTAAATTTCTGCATACCGTGGTTTTGATTTTTGCAACTTTGAAAAAGTTGCTGACCATGCTAAAGCGAGGTCATGGGGTACAGGGGTTTCCCCTGTCGCAACGTCCACTTTTGAATGAAATGATAAAAGTGGGTAAGTGCGCCCTTCGTTTCACTCCGGGAAAACTTCGCTTCGCTACGTTTGATATTGCTCGCTTTGTTTTTTGACTCTATGATGATGTTTGATTATTGATCATCACGGTTTAATACTATGTCAGATATTCAAGAAAAGAAAGATGCAGTTTTAAAGAAACTCACCAAAGCACAGCAGAAAAAATTATCCCTGCAAGAGCAAATTGAGTATTTAAAAAAAGAACAAGAGCAGATCTTAGAACAGGCAAAACAGAAACAGAATGAGCTTAAACTCAAACAGCAAAAACTTTTAAGCGAAGCAAAAGCCCAAGAACGGAAAAATGAAACTAGACGGAAAATTTTGCTTGGCGCTTGGGTTTTGAATAAATTTAAGAATGATGAATCTTTTAAACATCAATGGGCTGATTTTGAGCAGTTTTTAAGTGCGGAAAGTAAGACAGAAGAAAATAGACAGAAAGATAAAGAGCTTTTTAATGATCTTTTTAAGGGATAAGTTCTAAATTTCATATAAGAGATTTTATGTTAAATATGGAAGCAAGTCTTAATCATAAGTAACGTCATGGACTACAAACTTATTATTCTTTCAATATCTATTATCTTTGGATTCTTCTCAGCTGGGGCATGGTTTTATTCAAGCCAGGTTAAAGTCACTAGAGAAAAAGCTGTAAAGATAGCCAAGAAAAAAGCTCAAAAGAAAAATGAACAACCTAATTTATCAGGAGTTTCTTTTGATGGATGGGATGTGAGAGAAACTTTAAAAGCCCAATCAAAATGGAATAGTTTAGGTGCTTTTTTCGCAAGTATCTCTATGTTTTTTCAAGCTTTGATTTCTATTTTTTATTAACATATATGAGAAATCTTCTGTTAAATTAATTCTGACTTGAATTAATTATTTCATCGGCTATTTCTAAGGCTTTAGTTAAAAGATCATAGATATTCTTATAGTTCTGATAATTTCCTTGTTCATGTATGCTTAGTAAACCTCCTATTTTCACATCCTGTAGAATAGAAGAGAGTAAGGCGTAAAAAGTGACGACTTGAGGAGCTACTTTAGGTGATAACTGTCCAATTTTATCTAAATTATTAGAATACACTGGGAATACATTTTCTTGAATATCGAGCGAAAGTGTTGTCCTATAACCTCTATTTTTTTCAAGGTATAAAACTATATTTTGAATATCTTCTACATACTTTCTTTGTTCAATTAGTTTTTTTAAAGCTTTAATCTCAGCAATAATAGCTAACTGAATTGATAATTGTTGAGACCTATTATCCTTATATTTAAAAAACAACTGAATAAAAAAATTAATGATAACAGTTACTAAAGCAACCATTAAAGCATCAGATACTTTCATCATCTTAAGTATTATCTATCGCATTTCTTAAAATTATTAATGATTCTTCTCTATAGTCTTCTGGAATCATTGTGATTTCATTTTTCATTAATCTATCAGCATATTTCTTTTGCAGTTCATTTAAATCAAGCCCATCCTCCTTTAAAATTTTTAGTACTGCGCATAATGTAGCATCTTCAATAACAAACCCACCCATGTTTTATCTCCTTTTAAAATAAGATAGGAATTTCTATTTTTTTAATTCTTCTATCATAGCATTACGAAGAATTTCATTCATTCGTGTTTGATAACCTTTCCCTTGTGCTTTGAACCAAGCAAGAACATCAGCATCTAACCGAATAGAAGTTTGTTGCTTCACTGGGCGATAGAATTGATTATGGCGTACAGCATTACTCCAATCAGTAATTTCAGGAATATCTGATAGATCTAGCTGATCATCACGAACCGTCCCTTTAGCAAGCAAGCGTTGAATTTCAGCATCTTGCTTGTCGCTGAATTTTTCATTCAGTTCTTTGCGTGAGTATCTAACCATGCTCATATTTATCTCGCTCCGCTTTAGTTACCTGTCTTGCACTAATAATTCTTATGATTTCACAGTCATCTTCATCAAAGATAGTGTGAGCTACCAAGAGCATTAGTACGCCTTTTACTTTCCCAATGGTCTGCCAACGTTCTTCACCATCGGTATGTCTGTCTTGGATTGAGATCCTTAATGGATCATCGAAAACAAGGCTTGCTGTTTCGAAAGAGACATCGTGCTTTTTCTGATTCTTTCGATTCTTTGCCTCATCCCATTCGAAATACTGTTCCATAAAAAACATTCAAATTTGTATATACAATAATGTATCACAACATTGTATCACTCAAGCTGAAAAGCGTAATTTTTAGTCAAAATGATTGGCAAAATATTTCAAAACTGCTCATAAAAAAGCCGACTTGTTTTCCAAGTCAGCTTTTCGACATCGTCGAGCATTACCACTATAACACAAGTATATGATTTTTATATATTTAAAATATTCGTTTCGGATGACGCCCATTATGATAAATGGCTCAAAATTTACATTTTAAACTGCGAATAAGAAGTTTATCTTAGATGTGATAAACAACTTTTTGGATGAAAATTAGTTAATGAGTTACACCTTAATATTTATAACAATATTTGCCTCCTTATTATCAGGAATTTTGGGCTCTATCCTTTCTCTTATTTACATGAATAGGATGGAGAAGAGGAAATTAAAAATTGATCTTACTAGGCAATTATTAGGACATAGGTTTTCTATTCAAGGTGAACAGTTTTCTAGTGCTATGAACCAAGTAATTGCAATTTTTCACGATGAACCAAGGGTTCTTAAAAGGTTAGAAAAATTACATTCTTGTCTTAAGGATCCAATGAAAAGAAATGTTCATGATGCCTTTATTGATTTTTTGCAAGAGTGTTGCATTGCTTCAAAAATTTATAATCAAGAATTAGAGCGAAGTCTGTATATAGAAACATTCAATGCTAAAGATTAAGGTAAATTTTTTTGAGGGATAGAAGCATGAAGTGCTAATGTAAATTGTTAATTAAACTAAAATTAACATAATGCACGTTATACGAATTCCCAAGGCATGGCTTTTAGTCATGCTTTTTTTATCAAAAGAGTATAGCTGAATGATAGCGATCCAAATCGCATACAATATCTATCATTAGGCTTAATTCAGTAATTAAATGATAGTGTTATCATTGATCTAATAGAATTAAGATTAAATGATAGAAATGAATACACGTATTTATCTACGAGCTTCAACTAAAGATCAAGATGCAGAAAGGGCTTTGCAAATTCTTCAGGATCTAAACCAAAACTTGAATTTGGGTAAAACCATTGTGTACGTGGAAAACTATAGTGGTACGAAGTTAGACCGACCTGAATTGAATAAGCTACTGTCAGAAGCAAATCAGGGTGACACCTTGTTGGTTGAAAGTATTGACCGATTATCACGCCTAACCCAACAGGATTTTCAAGAGCTGAAGCGCAGGATTCAGGAGAAAGGACTTCGATTAATTGTGGCAGATCTTCCTACGACCTACCAAATGATTCAAACCAGTGACAGCATTACTCATTCAATCTTGGAACTCATCAACAATATGTTGATTGATCTCCTGGCAACAATGGCACGCCTAGACAATGAGAAACGTATAGAACGTATTAAGCAGGGCCTGGAACGTTCGGGTTACAAGCCAACAGGTAAGAAAGCCAATGAGGCTAAGCACAAACGAATAAAAGAATTGCTAGCATCTGGCAATATGACTAAGGAAGAAATTGCCAAAGCAGTGAATTGTGGAGTTGCAACTGTTTATCGAGTTGCTAAAGTCATTTAAAAAGGCTTGTATCAGTGCTTCCCTTATGTCATATCTATTTACAAAGGAGCAAGGCATTCTTAAAGATCAAAAGACGGAATTAATGATGAAAAAGCATTTGATTTTCCTTGTTTTTATAGTGATGGTTTTTATTTTAGCTCTGGTTGTAAAGATTGATAATGATCATAAAAAAGGGCAAGCATTAAAGAAATTGGAACTAGTTGAAAAGCAAATCCCTTAGGTAAAAATTGACTTATACTTATTTAAATAACGCTAATAACTAAGCCCCAAAAACTAGACCCAATGCTATACATGCTTAGTTTTTTATATTTCAAAAGAGTATTTTAGCAAATATCATAAAAGATCGGTCTATTCTCAAGCCGGTTTTCTATATCGCAGAGCATCATGGCTTTATCATAGATATATGAATATTAAGATAAATAAAAAGCCCTATAGTCTCTCCCGTTACTATAAGGCTTATAAAACGCTGTAATTTTTTTCTTAATTACCTACTTTTCGATGTAGGTTATGAATATATTTTACCTATTGGTAAAAATAAAGATATAAGACAAAAGATGAATACGTTAGGAGTTCCGCGTAAAAACTACTAATTTCGTATAACCACCATTATGTTAAATGAATCTTTTAATAAGGACTAAATTTATAGCCAAAATGATTTAGACATACCTTAATTCCATTAAGTGAATAGTCCATACATCCGTTATGAATACACTTATTTTCTGAAAAGCCTTCATGAGCTAAAATAACTAAGAATTGTTTAATACTGTTTATTCGGTTTTGGCTTAATACTTGGCTCATATCTGGAATTTTAATTCCAAAAATTGGGCCTGTTGGTGTTTCTGGATAACATTCAAAATACCAAGCTTGCTGACACTCGCTACAAACATAATAAAACTCACCATAATCAAATTCTGGTTTAGCTTCCTCACATGGAGGATCTTCAATGAAGTAGTGAGGAAACTTATACTTCATATTGTAGTTATGACTGAAAACATCTGAAAAACTAGTAGGACATATAAAAAAATTATCTACAGATTGGCATTCACACATATTTTTTGTTCTTTAAAGTTTAGCTAAAATTAACATAATACACGTTATACGAAGTCAAAAAATGGGAGCTAAGCTCCCATTTTTAATGCATTTTTTTAAATAAGACTAGGATGTGCATCTAAAATTCGAATCAATGTTGCTGCTGGTCCTGTTGGATAGCGTCGGCCTTGTTCCCAGTTTTGCAGAGTACGATGGCTAATGTGGAGACGTGCTGCAAATTCGCTTTGACTTAAACCAGTTTTTTCTCGCACTTCCTTAATATCTGGTAATTCAAGTTCGGTCGTTCGACTAGCTTGGATCTCTTTGCGCTTGATTGCTCCTGCTTCTTTAATCGAAGCAACTAAGTCATCAAATAAGTTGTTATCCATGAAATTGCTCCTTCACGAGTTGGCGCAGAATGGCGGTTTCTTTATCCGTTAGATTATCTTTTACAGATTTTGGATAAGCCACCAAGAAAAAGATTTGATCATCCTCATTTACCCAATAGTAAATTACTCTGATACCGCCACTTTTGCCTTTATTCCCTTGAGCACAACGTACTTTTCGAATGCCACCGCCATTCTTGATTAAGTCACCTTTATCTGGCTGAACCAATAGATCTTGTTGAAGTTGACGATATTCCTCATCAGATACAAGGTCTTTGATTTGCTTGGTAAAGATACTGGTTTCAATGAATAACATAGATTCTGTGTACGTCAATGGCGTACAAGTATTCTAGCAGTTTCCACATTAAAAAACGAGAGCTGCTGCTCTCTCGTTTCGTATAACAGCCATTATGTTAAAGGGGAGGTATATTTGAATTAAATATGCCTATAAAGTTAATAGCTATCAATCATTGTTTGCTGAATAAGCCTTTAAAAGTAGGTTTATTCACCTAAGTTATTGTAAATAAAAAGATGTTCGTATTTTCAGTATTCTAACAATAGACTATAGTTGATTCTTTTAAACTAGGAATTACCATGAACCGATTTAAGACCTCTTTTTTAGTTATTTCTTTGGGTCTTACTTTAACTGCCTGCGGCGGCGGCAGTGATGGTGCATCGAGCTCTACAGGGAATGGTGCATCGAGCTCTACAGGGAATGGTGCATCGAGCTCTACAGGGAATGGTACATCGAGCTCTACAGGGAACAGCGGCACCACACCAGATACTTCTACTGGTTCAGTATTGGAAAAATTGAATCCATCACAATCCTACAATATTATTTTTGACTACCCTAATTCTTCTGGTGCATCAAGACTTGATTCTGTAAAACAAAATGCCGATGGTATTATCACCGAATTTGGTGATTACAAAATTACAGGAGATATTGTTGCGAAAGAAATTGCTGGAAATAAAAACTTTACGATTGCTCGTGTAACCAAAGGAATTTTTAATTATGAAAAAGATGGGGAAATAAAATCAACAGATATTTCCAAATATAGCAATGCTTCTTATTTTTATTTTGCATTTACCCCAATCATTACTAAGCGTATTTCTGCCCAAACCAAACAAATTAACTGTACTGATGTTAATGCTACTCAAGCAAAAGTGACCAATAGTGGCCAATTTGAAAAATTTATTTCTCCATCCATTCATAATGGAAGTATTACCTTAAATCCTAACGGCAATATCGACGTTAAATTTACTGCAAAAAATGGCAGTGATGAAACTACCTTTGCTTCATCAATGAGATGGGTTGATTCATTCAATAACTATAGCAGCTATAACTTATTGGGTATCGTAGGACAACAAGGTGAATCAAATCAGATCGGTACATTTAACATAGCTGATAATGGACCAAATAGCCTAGTACTTGGTGCAATTTACCGTATGACTTTGAGCAATAATGGTAACTATCAAGGTGCTGTTTCTATGGTATGTAATTATTAATATAGCTTGATTGAAGTGTCATGCGCCTTAATCTTTATGTATTTTTTTAAATTTAAGACCTAGGCAGTGCCTAGGTTTTTTTATTTCGTATAATCGCCATTATGTTAAATAACTTTTAGAAGCTTTAGTACAAGCTTGACAGATTGTCTTATCATTATAAAATAACCTTATTCAAATCATCCTCCCAAGAGTAACGCCAATGAAGTAAGTCATTTTCTCATCATTATTTTTAAACTTTTGATGTGCAAAATAGATTCTACTTGTGGCTATATATTCTTGGTCTCTACTTTATATCCTAAATAATATATTGTTTTTTATAAGTTAATCTTCACTATTTTGCATATCCTCTACATGAGGAATTTTTTATGCAACATGCATGTATTGCTTCAAACTTAAATTTAGAATTTTCTACACAGAAAATGTTTGATCAGCTAAACATTACGCTTTTATCAGGACAGGTTTCTGCATTAATTGGACGTAATGGTTTAGGTAAATCCCTATTGTTCAGAATATTAGATCAAAGCCAAGCTTTAGATATTCATTATAGTGGTCAAGTTTCATGGAATATCCAACATGATTATTTGGCACAATTAGAACGCCTTAATGCTGAAAATATTGCACAAGCATTAGAGGTAGATCATTTACATCATGCTTTTCGGCGTATAGAGAACAATACAGCTAGTTTTGATGATTATGAGTTAGTTGAAAATACCTGGGATTTACCACAAAAATGGCAAAATATACTTGAAAATGCTGACTTACCTACGGATTTGAACTTTCCAACAGAAAAACTGAGTGAAGGACAAAAAACAAAGCTGGCTTTATGTCGTTTGTTTTTAAAAAAGGATCACTATCTACTTTTAGATGAACCAAGCAACCATTTAGACTCAACATCTAGACAATGGTTAATTGAGAGTATTTTGGCACACCCTAGTGGTGTATGCCTGATTAGTCATGATCGCCAATTACTCAATCAAGTCCAACATATTTATGCTTTAACTGAATTAGGCTTACAACACTACAAAGGTAATTATGAGCATTACATTCAACAGCATCAGCTACACATGGATGCATTAACTCAGTCTATTAATAATGAGAAAAAAGAATTAAAGCAGTTAAAACAACGGCAACATGATAGCTTAATGAAAGCGAATAAACGTCAATCTAAAGGCAATGAACTTCGTGATTCTAA
Source organism: Acinetobacter sp. YH12039 (assembly GCF_013420015.1). Taxonomy (NCBI): domain Bacteria; kingdom Pseudomonadati; phylum Pseudomonadota; class Gammaproteobacteria; order Moraxellales; family Moraxellaceae; genus Acinetobacter; species Acinetobacter sp. YH12039. Next base: position 29,987 of record NZ_VOZA01000037.1, read on the forward strand.
TTCTCAAGCAAAGATTTTTCTAGATTTCAAAAAGGAAAATGCTGGACAAAGCTTAGGTAAGCTACGTGCCCAACAAACTCGACAAACTGATGATTTGAAAAATAGTCTGATTAATAGGCAGACCATTGTAGAAAAAATCAAAGCTCAGAAGTTTGAATTCCACTTACAGAGTACGAAGCAAGGAGAGATTTTAAGAATTCATGATTTAAAGCTACCCCATACAGCAACAAATAAAATTAATTTTGCATTGAAAGCTGGCGAAAAAATCCATCTTAAAGGTGCTAATGGAATTGGTAAATCAACCTTATTGAAATTGATTTCTACCCATCAACGTGATGATATTTTCTTTAGTGGAACATGTTTGTATTTAGATCAAAACTTTAGTTTATTAAATAATGATTTATCCGTAATCGAAAACCTTGCACTTTATAACTCCAATCTTACTGAAGTTGAGTGGAGAAATTTGTTAGGTCAGTTACGTATTCGTCGTGAAAAAGCTTTATTAAAACTATCAGAACTGAGTGGTGGTGAAAAATTGAAAGTCGCATTATTAGCAATGAGTCACTATCCTGATGGTATTGATTTATTATTGCTTGATGAACCAGAAAATCATTTAGATATTGAGTCTAGAGAGCTTCTATCGCAGGCTATTAGCCAATATCAGGGCGCTGTAATTTTAGTTTCACATGATCATTTTTTTGTTGAACAGTGTGAAATATCTGAAGAGTATTTAATTGAGTAAAATGACATTTTCAAATATATAGATTTATTAGTTCTACTAAAATTAACATAATACACGTTATACGAAATG
>NZ_VOZA01000038.1:0-30513 GCF_013420015.1 Acinetobacter sp. YH12039
TTTAGGTGCTGCAATGCGCAAGCTTATACATCTGTGTTATGGCGTTTTAAAACATCAGACTGCCTATCAAAGAGATTATTTATTGGTCGAATAATCTCAAAACCTGATTGACTACCAAGACGGTATCTCAGTATGCTAATTATCATGGTCAAGCATGGACTTATTCAAACGAAGAAGATTTATTCGGAAGTGTACGCGCTGAATATGACTTAACCGATGCAACGACAGCCTATGCAGCATATGGTTTTCGCAAATCAGAAGAAGCCGGTGTTTACTCAAGTCAACAATTAAGTGATACTGCAGCAGGAACGGCAAAACTTTCTGCATCGATGATTCCACGTAAAGATCGTAATCACTCAGCAGAACTGGGTGTGAAAACTCAATTTGAAACAAGTGCTTTAAAACATCAAGTGGTCGCTTCTGGTTCTTTATATCGTGCAGATAAACGCTATAGCTATGGTTATGCCACCAGTTTGAATGATAATTTTTATGATCCAATTTACACCGAAGATTCAAACATTGACAAATGGTTGGGGGTAGAAGGGACTTATCCAAAAGCAGGTGTCAGTACCTTGAAAAGTTTTGCCTTGGGCGACAATATTTCGATGTTAGATGATCGTTTGACCCTCATGCTTGGTGCGCGTTATCAAGAAGTTGATCAAGACGTATATTCTTACGGAACCTATAAATACAATATTAATAAAAATCAGCTTACTCCGGCATTAGGCGTGAGTTATAAATTAACGCCTGAATGGTCTATGTATGCCAATTACATCGAAGCTTTGGTTCAAGGCGAAGCGATTTTGGATAGTGAAGGTAATAACTTTATTGCCGATCCATTTGTCTCGAAACAAAAAGAACTGGGCGTGAAATATGAAAATGGCTTGATTGGCGGAACATTGAATTATTTCTATACAGATCGCCAAAAAGCCTCAGTGAATAGCTCAGGGACTGCACAAATCAGTCAGGCGACGAATATTCACCAAGGGCTTGAATTTAATGCCTATGGTCAATTAACAGATTCAATCAAAATATTGGGCGGCGTAACTTGGATTGATACCGAACAAAAAGATACATACCAAGGTTTATTTGATGGACATCGTGTGATCGGTGTGCCGGAGTTCCAAGCCAATGTCGAAGCGGATTGGAAACTGCCAATTGAGCAAGATGTCAGTGTAAATGGGCGTGTTGTATATACGGGTTCAACTTATGCAAACAATGCCAACACATTGAAACTTAAAGATTGGACACGTGTAGATTTGGGTGCAAACTATAAAACGCAAATTAAGAGTGTACCCACCAGTTTGAATTTTAGTGTGACTAATGTTTTAGATAAAGACTATTGGGCTTCAGCATCGGTGAACGACTATACATATTTGTCACTAAGCGAACCTCGAACATTTAAATTGAGTGCAACATTTGATTTCTAATAGTGTTCAATGATTTCTTAATGATTGTTTCTAATTGAATACCTTAAATAATTAGCTCTGAATGATTGTTAAGAAATGACTCAAATAAAAATGCCCCAAATTTGGGGCATTTTTTGTTTTAAGCAAAACGCTTTAAATCAATTAAAGTACTGCTTTTAAGCGACGAATGACTTCTTCACATTGGGCAATATCAGCAACAAGGGCTAACCGGACATGGTTTTCACCCGGATTACCTTGTGCAGTATCACGCGATAAATAACGGCCTGGAAGCACTTTAACGTGTGCTTTTTCCATGAGCATTTTGGCAAAGCTTTCATCATTATCCACTTTTAACCAGTAGTAGAACCCTGCATCAGGTTTTTGTAATGGTAGTAGGTGACCCAGTTCGCGTTGGAATAATTCAAATTTTGCACGGTACTGGACGCGGTTTTCTTCGACGTGTGCTTCGTCATCCCAAGCTGCAATTGAAGCTAACTGGTGTTGAACAGGCATCGCAGCGCCATGATAAGTACGGTATTGTAAATAAGGTTTTAAAAGCGCAGCATCACCTGCAACAAAGCCAGAACGCATACCCGGTAAGTTTGAACGCTTAGACAGTGAGTGGAATACCACGCAGTTCTTATAATCATCACGGCCCATTTCAGCACAGACTTCAAGCAGACCAACAGGTGCTTCATCAAACCAAAGCTCTGAGTAGCATTCATCAGATGCAATCACAAAATTATATTGGTCAGACAGTGCAATCAGTTTTTTAAACTGTTCTTTAGAAAGTACCGCACCTGTAGGATTACCCGGTGTGCAGACAAACAGTAAAGCGGTTTTTTCCCAAACTTCAGCTGGCACAGCGTCAAAGTCGCCAAGGTAGTTATTTTCTTCTGTACAGTTAATGAAGTAAGGTTCTGCACCCGCAAGTAAAGTTGCGCCTTCATAGATTTGGTAGAACGGATTTGGCATCACCACATATGGGGCATCTTCACGTTTAATCAAAGCTTGTACAAACGAGAAGATCGCTTCACGTGTACCTGATACAGGCAGGACGTTGGTGTCTGCACTGATGCTATTGAGTTTAAAGCGACGGGTTAACCAATTTGCAATACTTGTGCGAAGCTCAGGTAAACCCTTGCTGTTTGGGTAAGTTGATAAGTGTTGAAAATTATCAATAATGGCCTGTTTCACAAACTCCGGTGCAGGATGCTTTGGCTCACCAATCGATAGGGGAATCAAAGGCAACTCTGCGGGTTTCACATCCTGAAATAGCTTATTTAGCTTTTCAAATGGATAAGGGTGCAATAATGACAAACTGGAGTTCATGGAATGGATACCGATCAATTTAAGTTAATGATGACTACAAACCTGATTCGAAGCTTCATCGAGTGCTGACTTTAATTGTGCAGCAAACGTTTCTGCTTCTGAATCGCTCATAGGTGAGCCATCTTTTTTAGTGACATAGAAAATATCTTCAGCACGTTCACCGAGCGTCGCAATTTTCGCAGAGTGAATATCTAGGCCTTGCATCATAAATAAACCACCGACTTTAGCAAGTAAGCCCGGATGGTCAAGTGTCGCAATTTCAACCATATTTTGTTGAAGCGCTTCATTAAAAGAAATACTCACGGTATTTTCAATATCAAAATGACGCAGTTGACGTGGAATACGACGTTGCATCAGGCCTGGGTACTTGTCAGATTGGCTCAAGGCTTTTTTGAGCGCTTCAATAACGGTTTGTTCACGTTCAGGATCTGTTAATAAGGTGCCAAAACGGTCAAGTACAACATAGGTGTCCAAACTAAATGCAGTGGATGCTGTGATAATCCGAGCATCTTGAACGTCTAGATTCATTCTGTCCATAATTGCCACTGTGGTCGCAAACAAGTTAGGTTGATCTTGAGTGTAAATAAAGATCTGTACCGCATCTTGTGCAAATTTACGATGTGCTCGCATCATCACCAATGGTTCTGCATTATTGCCATGTTTTAAAATGGCGCGTGTATGCCATGCGATTTCATCGGCAGATTCTTTTAGGAAATATTCATCACCGAGTTCTTGCCAAACAGTTTCTACATCGTAGAGCGCAAAATCATTGACTAACAGTTCGCTGGCCGCAAATTTAGTGTCTTCAATCAGCATTGGATAGTCTACAGGACGACCTAAACCTGAACGAATCACATCACGTGCTTGTGTATACAGTTGACGCATGAGTGATGCACGCCATGTATTCCAAAGCGTCGGATTGGTTGCGTTGATATCAGCAACTGTCAAGGTGTAGAGATAGTCGAGATGCTCCATATCGCCCATTTTCTCAGCAAATTCTTTCACCACATCTGGATCGGAAATGTCTTTTTTCTGAGAAGTAACGGACATCAATAGATGGTTTTGAATCAACCATGCGACAAGGTTGCATTCACGTTCAGTAAACCCATGGGTACGGCAGAATTTAATTGCATCTGCTGCACCAAGTTCACTGTGGTCACCGCCGCGACCCTTGGCGATATCATGGAAAATTGCCGCTAAATAAACAATGTCACGGCGCGCCAGTCGTTGGAATACGGAGCTAACGACAGGGAAGTCCTTAGCAAATTCAGGCTCTTTAAAACGGTTTAAATTACGTAGTAGTAATAGGGTATGGGCATCGACAGTGTAAATATGGAACAAGTCATATTGCATGAGTCCCATGATTTGCCCAAAGGCAGGAATATAGTTGCCGAGCACGCCATAACGTTTCATCGCCACCATGGTGTCGTATAAACGGTAGGGTGAGCGAATGATCGCCATAAATAAGGCTTGATGTGCAGGATTGTCACGGAAGTTCTGATCAATACGTTTTGCTGCAAGTGACAATAGACGTAAAGTTCGGGCACGAATCCCTTCAATTTCTGGACGATTCGCCAAGAGGTAGAAAATTTCTAGAATAGCACTTGGATTTTCAGAGAAAATTTTATGATGCTGTACCGCTAATTTGCCATCGACTAATTTGAAGTTAGCATTGATCTCTTCAATTTTACGTTCATAGTCAGGCAAGCGTGGCGTAATGACAGATTCATTAAAATAAGCCAAGAGCATTTCATTTAACGTCGTCACTTGCTGAGCGCTACGGTAGTAACGTTTCATGAACTGTTCGATTGGATAATTCGGTGATTTACCTTCTTCACGTTGATAGCCAAATTTAGCGGCAATGTCACGTTGATAATCAAACAATAATCGGTTTTCGTCGCGCTTGGTTAAGCGATGTAAATGATGACGAATTTCCCAAAGAAAGCTTTCTGTTTCTTCAAGAACGCCAAGTTCAAACTCTGAAATAAAACCCAAATGTACAAGGTCATAGATGCGATTGACACGGAAATGACGCTTAGCAATCCATCCGATTTGGTTGATATCACGGATACCGCCGGGCGCATTTTTAATATCGGGTTCTAAGTTGCTTTCGGTATTGTTATGTTGAGCATAGCGTTTGGCTTGCTCTTGCATTTTGGCATCATAGAAGGTTTTATCCGTCCATGTCTGTGACACGATACGGCGTGGCCATTTGGCTAGGTGTTCATTGCCCACAATCAAACGTGCTTCAATCAAAGCTGTTGCTACAGTTAAATCATTGGTGGCTTGAGCAACACAATCATTAATAGTACGCACACTGATGCCCGGTTTGAAATTACCAACATCCCAAAGTGTGGAAATAAAGCTAGAGATGAGTTTTTCTTGTTCTGGGCTGATTTCATCCTCAGACAAAATCATGATATCGACGTCGGAGTATGGCAGCATTTCACGGCGACCATAGCCACCTACAGCAAACAAACCGAGATCGGTTTGGTCGAGTTCAGCATGTGTCCATAAGAACTTTAAAGCTTCATCGATTAGATTCGATCGCGCCAAAATCACATCACGAATCGACTGTCCATTTTCAAAGCATTCCTGTAGCTGATTTTCAACATCTGAGCGCCATTGGTTAATCGCCTGAATGTCGTGGTTACTTTTAATGTAATTCAGCAGAGGAAGCGTATTGATCATGAACAGTGGTCCGTTAAGGTGTTACAAACTTAGTTTTGTTGAACACTGACTTGTTGTGCAGCATGTTGAGCAAGTTCACGCGCGTGATCTGTGGTTTCAGCGCGTGCTGTTGCTACGCCCATACGGCGACGTTTAAAGCCTTCTGGTTTACCAAAGAGGCGTAAATCGGTGTCTGGATTAGCCAAAGCAAGATTTAAGCCAGTAAATGATAAATTGGTATCATCCACGCCTGCATAGATGACTGCGCTCGCAGCAGTACTGTGTCGAGCAGTATTCACAGGCAGACCAAGAATGGCACGTGCATGCAGTTCGAATTCGCTTTGGAATTGCGATGCAAGAGTGACAAGGCCTGTATCGTGTGGACGAGGTGATACCTCACTAAACCATACTTTATCGCCTTTGACAAACAGTTCCACCCCAAAAATGCCACATCCACCTAATGCAATGGTTACTTTATTGGCAATACGCTTGGCTTCCTCTAATGCAAGAGCAGTCATAAGTTGTGGCTGCCAACTTTCAACATAGTCACCAGAGTCTTGGCGGTGGCCAATTGGGTCGCAAAATGATGTTTCAATTTCACCTGTTTCTGCATTTTTAGCTCGAACAGTCAGCAGGGTGATTTCAAAGTCAAAGTCAATTTGTGATTCCACGATCACGGTGCCTTGATTTACACGTCCACCTGTTTGTGCATATTCCCAAGCAGCATCGACTTCATCAAAGCTTTTTACACGTGACTGTCCTTTACCCGAAGACGACATGACAGGTTTAACAAAGTTTGGATAGCCAATGTCATCGCATGCTGCACGGAACGCTTCAAGGGTATTGGCAAATCGGTAGGCTGAAGTCGGGAGTCCAAGCTCTTCGGCAGCTAGACGGCGAATCCCTTCACGATTCATTGTTAGGTTGACAGCTTTTGCAGAAGGAATGACAGTGGCAATCTTTTGTTCTTCAATCTCGACCAAAACTTGAGTCGCAATAGCTTCAATTTCAGGAACAATCAAATGAGGCTTCACTTGAGAAATTAAAGCTTTAAGTGCCTCAGGATCTGCCATATTTAAAGTATGAGAAAAATGTGCAACTTGCATGGCAGGAGCATGGTCATAACGATCGGCAGCATGAACTTCTACACCCAAACGTTGCAATGAAATCACAACTTCTTTACCGAGTTCACCAGAACCTAACAGTAAGACTTTATACGCTGAAGACTGAAGTGGAGTACCAATAGTGACGCTCATGTAAATCATCCATGCTTGATTTTATGGGAATTTAAGCATAGCAGAACTTGTTCGAGAGATAAGCGAGTGTTCACATAAATAAATGATATTGTCCAACAATTTTTTTTATATATTTATGGGTAAGCGTTCGTCTAATTATTTACCTGTGAAAATCTTTAAAAAGTGGTATTTATTTGTTTTTTATTTAAATTTACTTTAAATATACCTGCATTTTTTACAGATGCAGGGAATGGCTCAATATCCAAATTTGCACATTGAAGCGCACAAAGCTGTATAGATGTTTGGCGGAAATTGGGCTAGTACAGCAATCCGAGCAGTGGTGCGACACATATGCATAAAATCAATATTAAGCCAATTAAAATGGCAGTGAAATAGAGTGCGTCTGCAACTACCGATAGAATGTGAAATGATGAATTGAGCCATGAACTGAGGCTAAAAATGCACAATAGAAAAATCAATAAAAAACCCGCCAGCTGCAGAAAATTGCTGAACAGACGAGGCATCGATATGTGTGAAAACATCAGGCGACGTGGATGTAAGAGCAGAATCTGCTGTGTGCAGTTATATAAGCCCACAATCTTTTGTTGCTGATTTTTCTCTATATAAATGGCGCGGATCTGATCTGCTGGTTGGCAATGTACAGCGCAGAAATTACCACTGAACAGCTGGCTTTGAATGAAGCATTGAAAATATACGCTTTCGATGGGTTTTTGCAGTCCCCAGCTTAATTCAGATGGTTGTCTAGAATGATATAAATTTTGCCTTGAATAAAATGGAACTTTGCCATCTATTGGTTTTCGCTAGATTTTTTATGTTATGCGTTGACTATCTCATAAATATTGCTAATTAAAAAGCACAGGCTGAAGAAGCTTGTACTTGAGGGGGATTTGGATTGTCGCTGACTCAGCTTTAGAGATGAAAAGGTATATAGGTATAGACTAAGCCATAAGTCAGTGCCGCAGTCAGCGTAGCAGGTACAATTTTCTTAAACTTGAAATACAAGCCTGCAAGCACAGCAAATCCAACTAACATGGCAAAGCTTTTATTTGGGGTTTCAAGCAGAGGCGGTAAGGTTGCAACCACCAACATCGAACTAATTGCAGCGATACCAATCGAGCCCAAAGCGATTTTGAGCCATAAAGAACCACGCTGCTGTGAACCTTGCTGAAATTTCTGAATTACAAAAAATGGCCCAAACCGTGATGCAAAATTCGCAATTCCGACCAAGATCCCGACCAAGATAATTTCTAGATTCATGATGCTTCACCCATATGTTCAGGATCAGGTTTTTTTAAGACATAATGTTTGAATAAACCGGCAAAAATACCAGAAGAAATACCGATAAAAATCGCGGCAGACAAGTCGATAAAGTAGCAGGCAATCGCAGAAACAATAATTGTAACCGTGACCACAAATGTATGTTTTTTCTCAAATGCTGCGAGTAAAAAGCTTAAAAACAATGCAGGCAGTAGGAAATCGAGTGCAGCTTGTAAAAATTGTGGAAGGTTGCTGACTTGATCGGCAAATAAACCGCCTAAAAATGAGCCGGTTGCCCATGACAGCCAACTAAATAAGCTGAGTCCTAGCATCCAAGATTCTGACCATTCTTGACGACGTTGCGACAGTTTGATCATACCTGATGCAAAAACTTCGTCGGTTAAACCCCAAGCCCACACTGCAGTCTTTTTTAAGTTGAGTCGGTCTTGAATCAGGTTTTGTAAGGCAGGACCATAGAGTAAATGGCGGATATCGAGGGCAATTACAGTAAGAGCAGTCATCCAAATAGATGTTCCACTTCCCAGTAACGCAACGACGAGAAATTGACTGGCACCTGCATACATAGAGCAAGATAAAAATAAGGCTTCCCACGCAGTGAAACCAAATTGAGTCGCAGAAACCCCAAATGCAAAAGAAACAGGAAGATAGGTAAAGATAATGGCTTGACTATCTTTAGCACCTTGCCAAAAACCCGCAGGCTGAACTGTAGGAAGTTTGTGCTCAGACACGACACACCTTTGAAAGAGTTGAACAACAGGTCAAATGATGATTGAGTATTGTACTCGAATTCACTAGCATATTGCCGAATATGTTTGCTGAAATGAGCCGGATATGCAGAGGTTGAAGATGCGTGGGATACTGATTGTTTCATTATTGAGCAGCACGGTGTTGTTGCAGGCCTGTGGTAATGATGGAGCTGAACAAGCTCAAGTTGAAATTAAAGCAGCACCCAAATTAACCAATGATGCAACGGAGTATGCTGCCAAAGCTTGGGCGTTTATCAATGAAGTCGATCCGATTGTTTATACAAAGCAAGTCGATCAGATGGAAGAGAAAGTTCGTGTTCCAGCGCGTAAATTGAGTACGGAATGGCGGATCAATGTCAAAATGACCGATTCTGTGACTGAAGGTAAATATGCACTGTGTCGTAAGGCTTTAACAAGTCTGGAAATTTGGGCACGTGAAAGTATTGATCAGAGTTCGACTGTTGCACAAAAGCAAGCAGATTATGAGCGTGATAAAAATCAATGCAAAGGTGCGATTGAAAACCCTGAACTCGGAAATACCGATCCGAAAAAAGTAGGCGTTTAACTTGATCAAAGCAGTGAAGTTTCACTGCTTTTTTTTGGGAAAATATCAAAAAACAAGAATAAATCTATAAGAGAGGATTGGAAAATCCTCCTAAAAGCATCGCTATTTCATATAAAAAATAAATCAGACTGCTGTCTTTGCGTTGAGCTTAGTTTCAAATTTACATGTTTATTTTTTGAATTTAAATAGATAAAGCATTGATTATTAAGTACATAATTATTTTTTTATAAAGATTCATTGATAAAAAACACTCCATTTTAGAACGCCAGTTGCCGGGCTTTCTTTTTGATTAATATTTTTAATATATTAATAATACAAAGTATGGATAATGTGGTAAAAAATTAAAATTATCATTATTTGATAAAGTGTGTAAAAATAACTGCGTAAAAGATGAAGTATGTAAATTAAATTAAAGACGTTGAATAGGTGATTAAGATGAAAAAAACATTAATGATGTTGTCGGTTTTGGCTGTTTTGACTACAGCAGTCAATGTACAAGCAGCGACTGAAGACAAATCAGAAGCATCAACTCAAGAAGTTGCAGCATGTACAAATGGTTTTGACAGTGTAAATGTTTGCCAATTATTGTCTTGATCAAAACTTAATAAAGTAAAGTGCTACAAATAAAAGCAAAATAACCATAAAGAATCATTCTGGTGCAATTAAATGCACTTATTTAAATCACAAATGTCAGACATCATGCATAGGAAGTGCATGAGCAATCTGATGTAACTGCGCTAGATCTAAAACTTCAATTTGTTTAAACGCAACACGAAGCACCTGTATTTTTTCCAACTGCTGAAGCTCCTGATTGACTGATTGTCTTGAGCAATTCATCAGTTGCGCGAGTTGTTCCTGCGAGATATGTATGGTGTGTTGTTCAATTTCCAAATGATTTCCATATCCATTCAAGATAAACAGCAGACGCTGTGCGAGACGTTGACTTAAACTTTGCGTTTGTAAGGCAATGAGTTCCATAAAGGCATAGCGAAGCTTTTGACTGGTGAGCTGGGCAATATGAAACCAAAACTCAGGATGTTGTTGTAATAATTGCTGGATTGCTTGAGCCGGTAAGTGTAATAAGGTGGACTTTTTAGTACAGATGGCATCGTGAGAGCGAGGTAATTGGTCAACCAAGGATATTTCGCCAAACCACATAATCGGCTCAGCTATGGCGGCAATCGCTTCTTTGCCATGAATATCAATATAGCCTAAGCGAACTGCGCCTTCTAAGACCGCATACATACCATTAAAACGCTGTCCTGATAAAAAAACACGTGCGTCTTTTTCGAAAGTTAAGGTCAGGGCATGGTGGTAGATAAAGTCTTGGAAGGAAACATTTAAGCCTGAATACCACACATTTTTAGTGAGTTGATGCACATATTGAGCGTCCAGCACAGCATATCCTTATTTTATGGTCCAACTTGTCTATTAGCTGACAACTTTATTGATGCATTTTTTATATAGTGAAATGAGTGAATGAACAAGGAGTAAGTTGATGAGCAAACTTGAAAAGCTGCTAAGCCAATATGCAGCATATCATTTGGATCGAAAAAATGTGCTGACACATTTTGTGGGTATTCCGCTTATTGTATTTTCGATTATGTGTCTAACCGCACGAGCAGGGCTGATGATTTCAGGTTTTGAACTGACCCTTGCATTGTTGTTGATTATTGCCAGTGTCATTTATTACCTGAGTTTAGATAAAATTTTCGGTTTGATTATGCTTTTGGTGTTTGCAATCACATATCCCTTAGCTTTAATGATCGCAAAAATGAGCCTTATGTCATGGTTGATCTGGAGTGTGGGGATCTTTGTAGTGGGTTGGATCATTCAATTTATCGGTCATTATTATGAAAAGAAAAAGCCTGCGTTTATGGATGATGTCATTGGCTTGGCAATAGGGCCTTTATTTGTCCTAGCAGAGTTTGTGTTTCTACTAGGCTTTCGTAAAGAGCTTGAACAACGCATGCTGACAGAAGCAAGAAGACAGCGTGCAGAGATGGATGCAAAAGCATTACATATTGCTCAACCATAAATGAGTTGAATAAAAAAGCCGGATAATTCCGGCTTTTTTTGCGCGATGTATTGATTCTCAACTGTTTAGGATTTAACAGCTGCTTTATGTTGTTCCGCTGCGACCTTTTGTGCAGCGATTTTTGCTTTTGCGTCAGTATTTGCAGCTTTGGCAGCATGGGTTGAAGTTTTAGCTTCTGATTTTGCTTGTGTTGCAAGATGCTGTGCTTGAGCTGCATCATGTTTTGCTAATTTTTGATTATGTTTCACTTTGCTCTGAGCCAATTGGCTGGCTTGTTTTGCATCGTGTCGAGCGACTTTTGCATCATGCTGCGCAACTTGTGCTGCATGTGTAGCAGTACGTTCCTGATGTTTTGCATCTTTAGCAATAGAAACACAAGTACCACCTTTATGGTTTGCACCTGTACCACCTGTAAGTGTGGTGCCTTGTGGACATGCAAACGCAGTTGCACTAAGCATTGTAAAGATACCTGCTGTTAGAATTGTGCTGATTTTTTTCATTGCTATTGTTCTATGAAAATAGACATTAGTGCCTATGAGTAAATTTATAGCAGAACGGTAGCGATTTAAGTCGTTGCACTGTGGTGACTCGGCAACCAAATCATGTATTCGTGTCGATATAATTTTGTTTTTAAGTAGGTTTTAAGTTTTTAAATATGCTTATTTTTTGGCTTGAGCTTTTGCCTGAAATTAAAAAAGCCAGCAAATTGCTGGCTTCTTATGAGTACTGTCTTATACGTTAAAACGGAAGTGTAAAACATCGCCATCTTGAACGATGTATGTTTTACCTTCTAAACGCCATTTACCTGCTTCTTTAGCGCCGGCTTCACCGTTGTATTGAACGAAGTCGTTGTAGGCAACACATTCAGCACGAATAAAGCCTTTTTCGAAGTCAGTGTGAATCACACCTGCAGCTTGAGGTGCAGTTGCACCAATTTTTACTGTCCAAGCACGAACTTCTTGTACACCAGCTGTGAAGTATGTTTGAAGACCAAGTAAGCCATAACCTGCACGAATAACTACGTTTAGACCAGGTTCTTCCATGCCTAAAGCTTCAAGGAATTCAGCACGATCTTCATCTTCAAGTAATGAAATTTCTGCTTCGATTTGGTTGCAAAGGGGAACCACAATTGCATTTTCTTCAGCAGCTAATTTTTGCACTGCTTCTAAGTGAGGGTTATTTTCGAAACCATCTTCTGCAACGTTGGCAATATACATGGTTGGTTTAAGGGTTAAGAAGCCATAACCACGCACCAATTTACGTTCATCTTCATCAAGGTCAGCTGCACGCGCAGGTTTACCTTCATCCAGTAAAGGTAAGATTTTGTCTAAAACAGCTTTGGTCGCAATCGCTTCTTTATCGCCACCTTTTGCAGATTTTGCTAGACGTGTAATTGCTTTAGAAACAGCTTCTAAGTCAGCAAGTGCAAGTTCAGTGTTGATTGTTGCGATATCGTCAAGTGGATCAATTTTGCCATTTACGTGAATGACATTCTCGTCTTCAAAACAACGTACAACATGTGCAATAGCATCAGTTTCACGAATGTTGGCTAAGAATTGGTTACCAAGGCCTTCACCTTTAGATGCACCAGCAACGAGACCTGCGATATCCACAAATTCCATCGTGGTTGGGACAACACGTTGTGGGTTTACAATTTCAGCAAGTTTATCCATACGTGGGTCAGGTACAGGTACAATCCCAGTATTTGGCTCAATTGTACAGAATGGGAAGTTTTCAGCAGCAATCGCAGCTTTGGTTAATGCGTTGAAAAGCGTTGATTTACCAACGTTCGGCAGGCCGACAATACCACAGTTAAAACCCATGAAATAACTCACAAAGTATTATAAAAAAATTGTGGATGATTTTACATGAAAGCCATAATAAAGTCAGGTGATATGGGCAGGAGAATGTATATCTTATTGAATCGCGCAGAGATAGAGATGAATTCACGTCTGAATAATGCTTGAGTTGCACTACAGATGCAGAATAGGTGCAAAAATGACATTGTGTTTCAATAACACAGTGACTAAAGTATCCCTATAAAATTACTGGGTTTTATAAACTACAGTTACAACAAAAACTTGGAGCATTTATGCGAACTCTCTACCAGTTTCCACTCTCACATTTTTGTGAAAAGGCGCGCTGGTTACTCGATCACAAAGAGTTGGATTATGTGGCTCATAATTTAATGCCGGGTGTGCATCGTGCATTTGCACAGCTTAAAACAGGGCAAAACAAATTACCGATTTTACGTGATCAAGATCATTGGGTTGCAGATTCAACTCAAATCGCCTTTTACTTGGATGCGACCTACCCCGAACATAGTCTGATCCGTCCAGATGTCAAACTGCGTGAAGACGCTTTAGAAATTAATGAACTCTCCATTGAGTTAGGCCAACATGTGCGCCGTTGGGGGTTGGCACATGTATTAAATGAAAGTGAAGAATCACTTGATATTTTAATTGGTGAAAAAGGCTATTTACGTCAGTTTGAAAAATATTCAAAACCGATTATAAAGGCACTGGTTTCTAAGGGTTATCAATTAGATACAGATAAGGTTGCGGCTTCACGTGAGCGACTGGATGAAATTGTGGTTGATTTAAATCAACGTCTGATTGAACAAGGTGGGCGTTATTTTGTGGGCGACCGATTAGGTTTAGCCGATATTGCGGTGTGTTCAATGTTAGCGCCGTTATTAGAGGTTGTCGGAACGCCGTGGGAAAAAGAGCATGGCGAAACCTTGTCAGAAGAGTTCAAAGCTTATAAAGCCTATTTGAGCGATTTGCCTTTAGGTCAATATGTACAACGCATATACCAAACAGAACGGAATGCACGGGTAGATTGGCGTGGTGTATAAGCCCTTTATATAAAACTTTGCGTCATACTGCTTAAAAAAAGCGCGCCTAATGGCGCGCTTTTTTTTTTATAAGACTTTCAATCCTTAAATATAGCTTTGTTGTTGAATATCCAAAATATTCAGCACTGGACTGATACTATCGGCTTGTAAAGTATTCAGCGGCATAACTGGGTAGAAGATATTTCCTATCGCATCTTTAATACTTGGGATGATGGTGGAGATATCAAAATCACCTTGAGCAGAACCTAAATTTTCCAATAGGTCATTAATATTCGGTAATTGGCCCGTGAGGTTTTCAGTCAATTGGTTGAACTGATCCGTGATAGAACCAAGATCAATTTTTTCAGGAGCAAGATTGCCAAGTAAATCGCCAATATTTGGAATGGTCAGTTGATCGAGGAACTGCGTCGCTTCACCATTGCTGTCCATCAGAGCAATGACTGGTTTCAACGAATCAATCACTTGATTTAAATCAGTTGAAAGCTTCAGTAAGGATGGATTGTTGACCACATCCAAAATGGTGCTCACGCTATTTAATACATCATAAATCGCTTTGACGGTTTGCGCCTGATTCGTATCGATGACATCACTTTTTGCCAGTAAATCTAATAGCGGATTAAGTCCTTTGATCACCCCTGAAATGGTCTCAGGGATATTGCCTTGGTTGGCTGATGAAATGGCGGTCACTAGATTGGTCACACTTCCAATCACAGTCGGTAAAGCATGACTCAATTGTTCCATATCAATAGATGAGTTGTCTTTATTGATTGAAGCTAATAAAGGTAGGAGGGCACTCGTTGCACCTTGTGCAATTTGCCCAAAGTCGATGTTTCCAGAAGACGAGCTCCCAATCATCTGAATAATGGGTTGCACATATTCTAAAACTTGGCTGAGTGTATTGATAATTTGCGTTGAATCCGTTGACCCAGTTGCACTTTCAAGCATTGCGAGCAATGGTTTGATGGCATTTAGAGCGGTGCTGATATTGTCAGGAAGATTGCCTTGATTATTGGTGCTACTCAGTAAACTTTGCAAGCTGTTGACAATGGTAGGTAAAGATTGAACCAACTGATTCATCTCTGTTGAGCCAGCGTTGCTACCTAAGTTTTGTAGGAGTGGTTGCAGAGTTGTCATCAATGTCTTGAGTGCATCCGAATTTGAACCGTTATTGGATGTTAGACTTTGAATCGTGCTAATCACTTGGGGAAGCGATTTAGTCAGTGCGCTAAAATCAAAAGACTTTGTGCCACCTAAATTACCTAATAATCCTGTCAGCGTATCCGTGATGTTGGTTGTAGGTTTAAGCGGGCTAAGTAGGTTGCTGACCGTGCTGCTAATTGTACTGAGCTGTAGGGATGGACTAAGTACAGAACTTAATTTTGAGCTGAGTGAACTCAGTGATTTAATTGCCATGTTTATTCTTCCGTTTTTGTTTTTTTATATATTTATGAACAGCCGCTATTTTTTAAAGTAATTACCAAATCTAGTAAATAAGTGAAAAAAAGCAAAATGTGAAATAGAGCTCACATTGAAAAATATAGTAAAAATAAAAAATTGAAAAATATAAAATAAAATATATTTTCCTTTTATCTGAAATTGATTTATTCAGATCAATGGAATGCATTGAGAAGCTTTATTGGTAGGTTGTCTAAAGACGACATTTAGAATATAAAAACTAAGCTTTGGTGAAAAAACATTCATTTAAACACGATATTTATGCAAATTATTATGTTCATAATGCGTATGAGCTTTATTATTTTTAATAAATCATGCTATACATGAGAAAACTTGCACATAAATGCTGATTTTAAAACTTAAAATAACATTGAAAATGACAACAGGCGTTTGATGAATCGGGTTCATCAGCACTGTTTTCAAAAATGGCTGGAGTAGACTGATGGAACTAGACCGTTTTGATAAACAAATTTTAGAAATTTTGACCCATGAAGATGTCAATTTAAATGAACTGTCTGAGCGGGTGAATTTATCGGTCAGTTCAGTTCATCGTCGGATCAAACAATTGATTGATCACAATATTATCAGTGGTCTAAAACGTGAAATTAATTATCAAAAATTGGGCTTTAGTTTGCATGTGCTGCTGCAGGTGTCTTTGAGTAAGCATGATACAGACACCTTTGCTAAATTTTTAGAAGAATTAGAAAGTATCCCAGAAGTCATTAATGCATTTTTAGTGACAGGGCAGTCTGCCGATTTTATTGTGGAAGTCGTTGCACGGGATATGGAAAACTATAGTGAAATTTTACTCAAGCGCATTGGTAAAATTGAACACGTAGTTGCATTACATTCGAGCTTTGTAATTAAACAATATAATGTTTTTAACTGTAATGGCTTATTAAATAAGGTTTAAATGCAGCCCTCATATATAAACTCAAACAGTTGAAAGCTAGGCAATAAAAAACGCACCGAAGGGTGCGTTTTATACTTCACTCGATTGAATTATAGAGCTTCTAACTCAGCCATTACTTCATCGGTGAATTCAACGTTGGTATATACGTTTTGAACGTCGTCAAGATCTTCAAACATATCAATCATTTTGATGATTTTTTTCGCTTGTTCGATATCTGAAATTAACGCTTTAGTTGAAGGGTTCATCACCACTTCGGCGTTATCAGATTTTAAACCTGCTGCTGCTAGCGCATCCTGAACTTCACCGAAAGTTTCCGGTGTAGTGATAACTAAAATTTCTTCTTCGTCCACTTCGATGTCTTCAGCACCCGCTTCTAAAGCGATGTCCATGATTTGATCTTCTAAAGAAACATCTTCAAAAGTAATCTCACCACGTTTGGTAAACATATAAGCCACTGAACCTGCAGTACCTAAATTACCATCAGTTTTAGAGAAACAGTGACGAACGTCAGGAACAGTACGGTTCAAGTTGTCAGTCATTGTTTCAATGATGACAGCAACACCACCAACGCCATAACCTTCGTAAGTGACTTCTTTTAGATCAGCATTTTCTTCACCGCCGACACCACGTTGGATTGCACGGTTAATGGTGTCACGTGTCATGTTTGCAACTAATGCTTTTTCAACAACAGCACGTAAACGTGGGTTAGACGCTACATCACCGCCGCCTAAACGTGCAGCTGTCACGATTTCACGGATAAATTTTGTGAATACTTTAGCGCGGCTCGCATCTTGTTTTGCTTTACGATGCTTAGTATTAGCCCACTTGGAATGACCCGCCATGCGAAATATGCTCCTTGTAGATTGGCCTTATGCCTATCAAATTGAGCAAATTCTACCATAATGGCTTTTTTGTGTGAAAGTACTGGATTTCAGGAATTGAGTAGTTGAAAAAAAAATATCCAAATTTGAGAAAATAATAAGAAATGTCAAAACGCTCGTACTGTAATTTTTCTTATGATGAGAAT
The DNA here is from genome assembly GCF_013420015.1 of Acinetobacter sp. YH12039. Taxonomy (NCBI): domain Bacteria; kingdom Pseudomonadati; phylum Pseudomonadota; class Gammaproteobacteria; order Moraxellales; family Moraxellaceae; genus Acinetobacter; species Acinetobacter sp. YH12039. Next base: position 17,547 of record NZ_VOZA01000038.1, read on the forward strand.
CGGGCTGAAAGGGGAAGTTCGATCTTGTTATAAAAGGAAGATATAAATGTACAATGCATGGAGCACGTGACATTTATATCTTTAAATACGTATTTCGTTAAAACGTGAATGGCGCTTAGTCTTTATTTTTAGGTTCAGGGATCACGATGTCTAAACCTACTTTATCTTTATAGAGCTGCTTGATTAAGGCTAAATCGTGATCGAGCTCAGTCGGGTAAATCTTACCGAAAATACCACCTTGTTTGGTTTTCGAGTTGGCATACATTAATACAATCGGCACACCTGCTGCTTTAGCGATATACCAAAAGCCTGTACGAATCGGTTTTCGTGCTTCACCACGTTCTGCACGGGTCGCTTCTGGAGCAATGACTAAATTAAATTTTTCATTGGCTTCAAAATGCTCAACCATTTGAGTCACGATGTCTTTATTGGCTTTACGGTCTACAGGAATACCGCCAATCAATTCAAGAACAGGTTTAAATGGACCTTTAAAGAGTTCTTTTTTAATCAGCGTGTGAATTTTAATGTCGTAAATTTGGCAAAGGGCCAGTGAAAGAACAGCATCCATCATTGAGGTGTGTTCAAAGCCGACGATCACTTGTTTATTTTCTAAAACATCAGGTTCTACGTGGTATTTCCAGCCTGCCAATTTAAATGCAGATTCGCCAATAAACTTTTTCAACATAGTCGGTGATACGGTGATTTTAAAAAGGTGTAATTTCTGCTTGTTTGGATCATGAGTCAAGAGGATTTAAGTGAGCTTTGATCTGAATTGTGCATATATTTCAAATCGGAATAAGAAGGGGGGATTGAAGAATTATACTTTTTAGCAATAAATCGGTTAAATTTTATATAGCAAAGCTATCATCATAGATAAAAATACTCTTAAAAATTTGCTAAATATGGCTAGGCACCGTCAGAAATTCTTATTAGACTTTTGTCGTAGGTTGAAACTTTTAACCTGTTGGTCTTAACTCGATTTCTAACGGAGAACTCAAGCATGATTTATTTAACTGCTGTGTTATTCGCTGTTGCTATGTTTGCTTTGATTGTTATTTGGTCAATTGTTGAGTTTTATTTGGACTTAAGAAAGCCTGAACAGGTTGAGTTTTAATTTTTGTGCATTTAAAGTGTGAAATATATAGTATTTCTAAAAGTCATGAATCAAAAAACATTTGCTTATAATGAATAAAATAATATCTTTTAAGTATAACAAATCGTGGCTTTATTTAAGGGTATCTAGATCTTAAGCTTTTAAATTTTTCTTGAATGTATTTCTTTATAACCTACTTCTCGTATTAACCAATTGTAGCTTACTCAAGCTGACTTGAAGTTTTGTACGTGTCTATCTGTTATCTGCCATATCTTTTAAAGGCTTAGACAAACTTTACTTAGCTTTTAACATTAAAAAACCCCTCACGATTAATGCACGTAAGGGGTTGTTTTATATGGTGGGCCCACACAGACTTGAACTGTGGACCAACGGATTATGAGTCCGCTGCTCTAACCAACTGAGCTATAGGCCCTATATTCTGAATGTGTTATTTATCAACAAGTTCAGACGCAAAGCATACTAGCGAAGATTTTTTTAAAAGACAAGCCTTTTTCTTCACGGCTGCACACTAACACAACAAATTGGCTGTAGTTGCAGCAGTTAAGCTTTGATTCGACAAAAATGGTAAAGCACTGAATTCTAGCTTGATGTAAATCACGACAAAAGTTATCAAACAGTCAAAATAACCTTATAATAATGCCCATTCTTGTCAGTACCGTGCTCAACAGCGCATAGATTGGTACTGGCCTCACATTTTTAAGTCAATGTCCTACAGTTATTCGGCTTATGTTTTCATTTTTATGTGTTGCACTGACACATAAGAATATTTAGGTGCCCACATGGAAATTAAGGTTAATTATCTCGATAACCTTCGACAAGAAGCCAAATTTGATGACTTCACGGTAATTGCCGACCAACCTATTCGCTATAAAGGCGATGGCTCTGCTCCCGGACCATTCGACTACTTTTTAGCGTCATCAGCATTATGTGCAGCGTATTTTGTAAAAGTATATTGTGCAGCGCGAGACATTCCGACAGACAATATTCGCTTATCACAAAACAATATTGTTGATCCTGAAAACCGCTATAAGCAAATTTTCAAAATCCAAGTCGAACTACCTGCGGATATTTCTGAAAAGGACCGTCAAGGTATTTTGCGTTCAATTGACCGCTGTACGGTTAAAAAAGTTATTCAGACTGGTCCTGAATTTGTCATAGAAGAAGTAGAAAGCATTGATGCAGATGCACAAGCTTTACTTTTGCCAAATTTAGCGTCAGACAGTACCACGTTTATTCCGGGTAAAGATCTGCCTTTAGAAGAAACCATTGCCAATATGTCAGGTATTTTGGCAGGTTTAGGCATGAAGATCGAAATTGCATCATGGCGTAATATCGTACCGAATGTTTGGTCACTACATATTCGTGATGCACAATCGCCAATGTGTTTTACCAATGGTAAAGGCTCAACCAAAGAAAGCGCATTAGCTTCGGCTTTGGGTGAATTTATTGAACGTCTCAATTGCAACTTCTTCTATAACGACCAGTTCTGGGGTGAAGAGATTGCCAATGCTGACTTTGTGCATTACCCAGATGAAAAATGGTTCCAACCAGGCCCAGAAGGCGAGTTACCTACTGAAATCTTAGATGACTATACGCGTGAAATTTATAACCCAGAAAATGAGTTATTAGGCACACATCTATATGACACCAATTCAGGAAATACAGCACGCGGTATTTGTTCTCTGCCATTTGTACGTCAGTCAGATGGTGAAACAGTGTATTTCCCATCAAACTTGATTGAAAATTTATACTTGTCAAACGGCATGAGTGCAGGGAATACCTTGGCAGAAGCGCAGGTTCAATGCTTATCTGAAATCTTTGAGCGTGCAGTAAAACGTGAGATTTTAGAAGGTGAATTGGCTTTACCAGATGTCCCTGAAGAGGTTTTAGCCAAATATCCAAGTATTGTTGCAGGTATTCAAGGCTTAGAAGAACAAGGTTTTCCTGTATTGGTAAAAGATGCTTCACTTGGTGGTCAGTACCCTGTGATGTGTGTAACCTTAATGAACCCACGTACAGGTGGGGTATTTGCATCTTTTGGTGCGCACCCTAAACTCGAAGTGGCTTTAGAGCGTAGCTTAACCGAACTTTTACAAGGCCGTAGCTTTGAAGGTCTAAACGATCTACCAAAACCAACGTTTAGCTCAAATGCAGTCACTGAGCCAAATAACTTTGTAGAACACTTTATTGACTCAAGTGGTTTGGTGTCTTGGAAATTCTTTAGCGCACAATCAGACTATGATTTTGTAGAGTGGGATTTCACAGCAAAAGGTGAAAATGCCAATGCGGAAGAAGCTGCAGCGATGTTTGCGATTCTAGAAGACATGGGCAAAGAAGCGTATATGGCGGTCTATCAGCATCTTGGTGCTACGGCATGTCGTATTTTAGTTCCGGGTTATTCTGAAGTGTATTTGGTTGAAGACTTGGTTTGGGATAACACCAACAAAGCTTTGGACTTCCGTGAAGATATTTTAAACATTCATCGTCTAGATGAAGACGAGTTAGTGTCACTGGTTGAGCGCTTAGAAGAGCTTGAAGTGGATAACTACACGGATATTGTGACGCTCATCGGGATTGAGTTTGATGACAATACCGTATGGGGCCAATTAACAGTACTTGAGCTCAAACTACTGATCTATATTGCCTTACAAGAGTTTGAAGAAGCAAAAGAGTTGGTTGAAACTTTCCTTCAATACAACACCAATACGGTCGAACGTGGTTTGTTCTATCAATGTATGAATGTGGTTTTAGAAGTTGAATTGGACGATGACTTAGATCTCAATGACTATGAACATAATTTCCGTCGTATGTTTGGTGACGAACGTATGGATGCAGTGATTGGTTCAATGGATGGCAGTCTTCGCTTCTACGGTTTAACTGAAACCAATATGCAACTTGAAGGTTTAGATCGTCATTTACGTCTGATTGATAGCTATAAAAAATTGCATGCTGCACGTGCGAAGTTTGCCAGTCAGAACGTTTAAATCTGGGCTTGTGAATAACGTTACTCATGTGATCATCTATTTGAAAAAACTCTCCTAAGGGGGAGTTTTTTTGTGCGAAATTTGCTGAAAATTAATCTATATCTGTGATGTTGATATTAATAAAAATCCTTATAACTCAGGTGAATATAAGGGAGGCTTAAAAATAACCGATTATCCGAAATTGTGTCATTTTAAAGTAAAGATATTTGACTCATTGGAAAAATATGATAATAAATTAGCTATGGCGTGTTTAGGCATGTTCATAATATTTCAGGACGAAATATTCAGAAGCACATTAATAAATAAATGGGAGTTTTAACAACATGCTTCAATTATTCAGAAAACTATTTTGCATGCATATTTACGAATACGAGCAAATGGAAGAAATCGGTTCGCACAAGGAATGTCGTAAGTGCGGTGTGACAAAGTAATGCAGAGTCTAAGCCGAAAAAAAAGTGAGCGAAAGCTCACTTTTTTAATGCCGGTCAATATTGAAATCATTAAAATAGAATCACATCCACAGTTTTCATGCAGATATGAGTAAAGATTTTCAAGCCGAGCGTTATACCGTCGATGCCAATATGGCAGATACCATTGCATGGTTATTACAACATCAGGATTGCTTTGAATCTTTTCATTATGATGCGATTCAGCAGCAATTGGTGGTTCAACATGCTAATGGTCAAGACGTCATCCGTGAAGGGGATTATTTAAATGCAGGCTATGGCATTTTAATAACAGCACATAACTTCGCTAAGTAAACGATATATTTTCCCTACTCATGGTGATTTAGCCATTTCATTAATTCGCACCGTCTCTTGCATTGCACATTGAAACCTATCACTGATCATTCAATTGAACTAAGCCCCGAACTTCGGGGCTTATTTTAAGCCATTTGCATGGCATCAGTTGAAAGCTGTGCAGCATTTGGTTTGGGCTGTTCAGCCACTAAACCGAGTTTGCTAAATAAAAGCTGATCTTTGCCTTCGCCTGCATTTGGCGTGGTCAGTAGTTTTTCACCAGAAAAGAGTGAATTTGCACCTGCCATAAATGCCAAAGCTTGTTCTGAATCACTCAGGGATTCACGACCTGCAGAGAGTCGAATATAGCTTTTTGGCATAATGATCCGTGCGACTGCAATGGTGCGAATCCATTCGATCACATCAAGTTTCTCAACCTCTGCAAGTGGGGTACCTTGAATAGGGACAAGGAGATTAATCGGCACGGATTCAGGATGAATCGGTAGCGTTGCCAACTCCATCAAAAAGGCGATACGGTCATCACGGCTTTCACCTAAGCCCACAATTCCGCCGCTACAGATTTTCATTCCAGATTGGCGAACATAGTCTAGCGTCGTTAAACGGTCATCATAGCTACGCGTGCTAATGACATTGGGATAATACTCACGAGAGGTATCGAGGTTATGGTTGTAATAATCTAAGCCTGCCTCATGTAGGCGCTCTGCTTGAGACTGATTCAGCATGCCAAGTGTCATACAGGTTTCAAGTCCCAGCGCTTTGACTTCACGCACCATTTCTAGCACATAGGGCATGTCCCGTTCATGTGGATTGCGCCATGCAGCGCCCATACAAAAACGCGAAGAACCTGAGGCAAGCGCAGCTTTCGCTTCATTGATGACTTTTTCCACGGCCAGACGTTTTTCAGCCTCTAATCCAGAATCATAATGTGCGGACTGTGAGCAATATTTACAGTCTTCAGGGCACTTACCAGTTTTAATCGAAAGTAAGGTGCTGACTTGAATATGATTGGCTTGGAAATATTCACGGTGAATGGTCTGTGCTTGGAATAATAAATCCATCAATGGTTGTTGATACAACTCTTGTATTTCTGGGTGTGTCCAGTCATTTCGGTAGCTCATAAATAATCCATATTTTCTGCCTAATGCAAATCATCATACGTAAAATTTGCAGACTTCCAAGACTATTTTGTAACATTGAAAGTTGGCTATAGTGCATTAAAATGACTTTTTTAAAGAAGTTTTGATATTTAGGATACTTGCAAAGTTGTGTTAAATGTCAGCACAATCGCTACAATGTTTATTTTAGGCTGAAAAATTGATTTTCTTTGATTGCGCCACTAAGTTTTAGCTTAAATGAAAACTTTGTAAGGATCTGGAAAATATAGAATCAAATCCATTAAAGCATTTTTGAATTTTGTTCTGTAATTGCCCAATCAATATGAACTTGCACGATCGCGTCATGTTTTTCGCGAGAATTTTTTAATGATTGAACAATATTTGAACTGTATGGTGCATTGCCTAAGCCAATGGCGATATTTCGCATAAAGCTTTGATAGCCTGTTCGTCGGATAGGACTGCCTTCCGTGCAGCTTAAAAAGGTGGCTTCATCCCATTGCCATAGATCTAATAAACTCACTTGGTCGAGACCATGACGTGGATAAAAGTCCTCAATTTGAGTTTTATGCGCAAAGCTATTCCATGGACAGATAAGTTGACAGTCATCACAGCCAAACACACGGTTGCCAATGCCACGGCGTAATTCTTCAGGAATGATGCCTTTATATTCGATAGTTAAGTAGGCAATGCATTTACGTGCATCTAACATATAGGGCTCAACGATGGCCTGAGTTGGACAGATGTCAATACAGGCTGTGCATGAACCACAATGTTTGGTTGCCGGAGAATCAAAAGGCAAATCGAGTGATGTAAACAGCTCACCTAATACAAAAAATGAGCCTGATTTTTTATGGATCAGTAAGGTGTGTTTGCCTGTCCAGCCCATGCCTGCATTTTCAGCTAAAGATTTTTCAAACACTGGTGCAGAGTCGGCAAAGGGTCTAGATTCAAAATCTCCGATTTTTTCACGGATGATATTCGACAAGGTTTTTAAACGACCACGCATGACTTTGTGGTAGTCACGACCTCGTGCATAGCGTGCAATGATGGCTGAGTTTGGTTCATCTGGAACATAACGTGGTTTTGGTGTCTCGACCAAATAATCCATGCGGACACAAATGATACTGCGGGTACCGGGGACTAAAAGTACTGGATTGGCACGTTTTTCAAGGTTTTCCTCTAGGAATTTCATATCGCCATGATAACCACGTTCTAAATATTCTTTAAAACGAGGGAGTTCCTCTTGAGCATCTGGCTTTGCGATGACACAATCAGAAAAACCTAAATTTAAGGCTTGTGCTTTAATCCATGCTTTAAGGGTTTCTGGATCATATTGATCGACAGGAATTTTTTGTGCAGGAGTTGAAGCGGCCATAATCATAACAAGGAAAAACAATGCGTCTGCAAGTTTACCATAGCCCTGTTTATCTTAGCCAAAGTATTCAAGCTTGGGAGCAGCGTTGGTTTGCTCAGCACAATAGCAGTTATGGTCTGATGCAGCAGGTCGCATGGTCGATTGCTCAGCAACTCATTCCAATGTTAAAGCAGCAAAATTTAAAAAATATTGCCGTATGTTGTGGGCAGGGTAACAACGCAGGTGATGGATATCTTACAGCGCAATACCTACAGCAAGCAGGCTTTCAAGTCGATATCTATGCCGCTGAAATTGGAGCATCGAAGGACTTACATTGTGCAGTACAGGAAGCATTAGATCACAAGCTCAAGATCTATACACATTTTGATTTTCAGCGTGATTATGACGTCTACATCGACGCATTATTTGGTATTGGACTCAATCGTGAACTTTCTAATGAATGGCAAGCCATTATTCAACGATTGAATGCATGCATGGGACTCAAAGTTGCGATTGATATTCCAAGCGGATTACATGCCAATACAGGGCAGCCTTTACCCATCGCATTTCAAGCCGATTATACATTTACGGCATTGGGTCTAAAAGCAGGGTTATTTACAGGCCAAGCGAAGGAATATGCAGGTGAAGTTTCGGTGATAGCATGCATACCGACTGATATTAAGCTTGAGCCACTTGCGTATTTGTCACCGCAGAAAATCACTTTACCTGAGCGACAAGCTTTTGGTCATAAAGGCAGTTATGGCCATGTTTTGGTTGTTGGTGGACATGCTGAAATGGGTGGGGCGGTGATTATGGCTGCTGAGGCTGCATTCCATGCAGGTGCAGGTAAGGTCACGGTTGTTTGTGATGCACGACATCACACCGCAATTTTGGCGCGCGCACCGAATATTATGCTACGCGATATCAATGCTTTAAATACAGAAGCGATTCGGCAACTGATCGATCATGTCGATGCGATTAGCTTTGGCATGGGGCTTGGTCGTGACAATTGGGCACAACAGCAGTTTCAGTCATGGTTTCCATTGATTCAGCAGTCAACCTTGGAAATTGTTTTGGATGCAGATGCCTTGTGGTTTCTAGCTGAAACACCTGAAAAATTGAATACACGCACCTATGCAACGCCACATCCGGGTGAGGCTGCAAAATTATTGGGTCTATCTACTGCAGAAGTTGAAGCGGATCGTGTACAAGCAATTCAACATTTAAAAGAAAAATTTCAAGGTCAATGGGTGCTTAAAGGGGCAGGCAGCTTGATACTTGAAGATCAACTTTGGATTTGCACCGTAGGTAATGCAGGAATGGGGACAGGCGGTATGGGAGATGTGCTTGCGGGGATGATTGCAAGTTTAAAAGCACAATTTCATCAGCAAATTCATCTGCATGAAATCGTAAGCCTGCATGCTTTAGCAGGTGATGTATTGGCGAAGTCGGGGATGCGTGGTTTGCAAGCACAGGATATGGCCCAAGCGGTTTATCATGTGGTTAATCATTCAGGAGTTGAAGACTAAAATGCATGCAGTTAAATTGCGAATTCAAGGTAAAGTGCAGGGTGTTGGTTATCGTCGTTGGTTTGAACAGCAAGCGATTGCACTTGGTTTAAATGGCTATGTGAAAAATCTAGCGACGGGCGAAGTTGAAGCGCTGATTATTGGAACTGAAGACGCCATTCATAAAATACTTAAACACAGTCTGGTGGGGCCTTTACGAGCAGACGTGACTAAAATCGATCAGCAAGAAATTCCAATGCATGAATTAGACTATAGTGGTTTTAAAATGATTCGCTAAGTTTGATCACTAGATTGAGTGGGCTTTTGAAAACAATCTGAATTACTGAGCTATATGATTTGACGAATATTTATCGACGTCGAGTGCTTACACGGCTTCGGCCACGAGCCATACCACCTAAGGCATTCAGTACAGCCATTTTACTCATACTACCAGACGCATGCGCATGACAAATTGCGGCAGCCAAAGCATCGGCTGCATCCTGCTGGGGTTTGATGCTTAGGTTCAGAATACGCATAACCATCATTTGGACTTGTTCTTTATCTGCAGCACCATAGCCGACCACAGATTGTTTGATTTGGCGTGCAGTATATTCAGCGACTTGTAAATCTAAATTGGTTAAAGCAGCAATGGCGGCGCCGCGTGCTTGACCTAATTTTAAGGCCGAGTCAGGGTTTTGAGCCATAAAGACTTGTTCAACCGCAGCTTCAGTAGGCCCGTAAAACTTTACGATACGATCAATACCAGCAAAGATACGTTTTAAGCGTTCAGGCATTTCTGTCGTTTCGGTACGAATGTTGCCAGCATCGACAAAACGTAGTTTAGAACCATCCTTTTCGATGATGCCGTAACCAGTTAAGCGCGACCCAGGGTCAATACCGATAATTAATGACATGTTTGCCCTATTTGCCCTTTAAAAATAAAATAATGCCCATATTGTTACATAAGCGTGTCAAAAAAGCTTGATAGTGATTGAGCAGTTGAACGCTACACCTTAAATTAATTTACTGAGATTTGTTTAATTTTCATGAAATTATTTCTTCTGATTTTAGCAGGCTTGATCCTGGAAGTGTTTGTCTGGATCGGTGTGGGCGACCTCGTCGGCAGCATGTGGTATGTCTTTTTCTGGTTCGTGGCGGCCTTCTTTATAGGGATGAATATTATCCGTAAATATTCATCAGGTCTGATGCCTCAAATGCAGCAAATGCAAGCAGGTCAAATGAGTAATGATCCAGCTTTAACTGGAAATTTACCAAAAATTTTGGCTGGTTTCTTATTGCTGTTACCGGGTCTAATCTCAGATATTATGGCATTACTTATTTTGATTCCACCTGTACAAAATGCCATGAAAGCGGTCATGATGAAAACCATGATGAAGCGTCAACAAGCCATGATGGAAAAAATGATGGGTGGTATGATGGGCGATATGGGAGGCATGGGCGGTGCTCAAGGTCAGAACCCATTTGCAGATATGATGCGTCAAATGCAAGATATGCAAAATCAGCAATCAGGTCGTGATTCATCCGTTATTGATGGTGAAGCTCGTGAAGTGACGCCAGATGCGAAACAAATTGAACTGAAAGATGTCAATAAAAAATAATTAACTCAGTATGAAAGGCCGAATGTGTATTCGGCTTTATTTTTGCGTAAATTTTGATACGGCCTAAAAATAAACCTTGTGTTGCCAACAAAAAAATTGAACAAGCGATATAATCTTCACGTTTTAATTCAAATGAATCAGCTTGCATGTCACTGTTATTCACCATCTGTGCGCTTCATTTTGTTGCGCAGTTGAGTCCCGGTCCAGATGTATTATTAATTGCTAAAAGTGCAGCATCAACAACGCGTGCAAATACCTTAAAAATTATTGCGGGGATCTCTGTCGGGATTGTGGTGTGGGTCGTTTTAACCTTATTGGGCTTTACGGTTCTGGTTGAGCAATTTCCATGGATACAACAAGTTTTAATGGCTGTTGGTGGATTTTTCTTGGCGAAAATGGGTTGGGCGATGTTTAGTGGTGGGCTTAAAAGTTTAAATCAAACAGCCAATTTAGAAGATGGGCAGGCCTTAAGTCAGCAGAATACTGAAAATTATTTTTTATTAGGTTTATTTACAAATTTAGCCAATCCGAAAACACTGATCTATTTTAGTAGTGTGTTCTCACTGGCGTTGAGTTCATCAGCCAGTAGTAACCTAAAAGCACAGCTTGCTGTCATCATTCCGATTCAAACTTTTATTGTGTTTAGTCTGTTTATGATGATTATGTCTTTGCCTAAAATTAAAGCACTCTACCAACGTTCGGGTAGTTATATTGATGTGGTTTCAGGGGCGTTATTTTTAATTTTTGCGATTTGGCTGTGGTTCGACGCAATTAGAATGTTCAATCTTCAATAGCTGCAAACATATTGCTGTCAGCAAAGCGAAAGCCAAGTATTAGAACTTGGCTTTTTTTATGTGCCAATTTTATTGCTCTGGATTGGTTTGATCTTGGTCTTTAGATGGTGCTGTATTTGATGGATCTTGTGCAACATCGGTGGTTTCAGCATGATCACGATAACGGTTTGGCTTGAGGGTAGTTTCGGTATTTTCAGAGCCATTGTATGATCGGCTACGATTGGCGCGCTCACGTAAACCGCCTTTTTTGATTAACTGCACCATCGTCTAGAACCTCATTGCTATTGCCATAGTTTAAAGAATTTTCCTTGTGAAGATAAGTAAGCAGGGCAATGCAAGCGCATAAAAAAGCCTGAAATCATTCAGGCTTTCATCATTTTAATTTCTCGCTTTGAATGACTTTAACGCGACCTGATAACGGTGCTTAAATTCACTTGGCTATAATTTTACACATTGCCAGCTTGTTCATACGGCTGTATTTGGCTGTTGTCAAAAAAGCTTAATTTTTACCATCCTGCTTGAGTACTTCAAAGATGTTGAGTTGGGTTGTCGCTTCAGTATCGTGTTGTTGCAAATACACTTGGACACTCTTAAATAGAATGGCAACAGCCAAACAACTGAGTATGCAAAATATCCAAAAGCCATATGGGCTACGGATATTATGCGAGCCACATTCGGAACATTCTTTATCGCTTGAAGCCAATACTTTATTGCAACAAGCACAGTGATATTGATAGTGCATTGCGTTTCTCCATTTAGTCGAATTTGACCAACATTCTTGTTGTTATTGTCAACCATCAATCCGTGATGATTGTTTTATCTTAATGTGCAAATAAGCTGCTGTACAAGTTTTAAACGGTTTGTTTTGCTCATTATTGTGTAAGTGGAAAGCGTCAGAGAGTTAAATATTTGTTTTATTGATGATTTATAAATGAAACAAGACATGAATTTTCAGTCATAAAAAAAGCCAGTTCGAAAACTGGCTTTTGCTGTTCTGTTTAAACTGAATTATTGACCAGAACGGATGATGTAATCAAAAGCAGATAATGATGCTTTCGCGCCTTCACCTGTCGCAATGATGATTTGTTTGTACGGTACTGTTGTACAGTCACCTGCAGCAAATACACCTTTTACATTGGTTTCGTTGCGCTCGTTAATTACGATCTCACCGCGGTTTGAAAGTTCTACTGCTGTTTCTTTTAAGAAATCCGTGTTTGGTAACAAACCGATTTGTACAAAGATACCTGCCAATTCAATCGTTTTGATTTCATCTGTTGCACGGTCTTTGTAGTTCAATGCAGTCACTTGTGAACCATCACCAACCACTTCTGTAGATAATGCATTCATGATCACAGTCGTATTCGGTAAGCTGTTTAACTTGTCTTGAAGGACTTGGTCAGCACGAAGCTTGGTATCAAACTCAACAAGTGTTACATGTTCTACAATACCAGCAAGGTCAATCGCCGCTTCGACACCTGAGTTACCACCACCTATGACTGCAACACGTTTACCTTTAAACAATGGACCGTCACAGTGTGGGCAGTATGCAACACCACGAGTACGGTATTCTTGCTCACCTGGAACATTCATCTCTCTCCAACGTGCACCTGTTGAAAGAATCACTGTTTTAGATTCAAGTTTTGCACCATTCTCTAAAGTCACTTCAACTAAGCCATTAGCTGTTTGGTCAGCACCTTTGATGTCAGATACACGTTGCA
>NZ_VOZA01000039.1:0-28970 GCF_013420015.1 Acinetobacter sp. YH12039
TAATGGAGAAATCTAATCGGTATGTTATACCTGAGAGAAGAGTGAGGAGTTATCCAAGGGTTGTAAAAGGAAAACCTCAAAAATACCCAAGAAAAAGCCAGTCAATCTCTTAACTGACTGGCATTACTCAAAAGAGGGCTTTTTTTAATGCTCCTCCTTTAGGAGGAGAACAAGGCGTAAATCTTACTTACCTGTTTTTTCTTTAATAAACGCACGTGCGATTTTGATTTTTTCTTTAACAGGTTTTGGAAGTTTAGGTGGAATTAACTTCGCCACTTGGTTAAACCAGACCAGTAGACCAAAATCACCTTCCATTTTAATACTGCCATTTTGCATACCCGTCATAAATGCTGTTGGGTCACCTTTCATTAGGGTTTTCACGCCCTGTTCGCTGTCCGCAAATTGCAAAATAAAGTCTGCTTTTTCCGCATCGCCTGAAACAGTATCAATCTGTCCATTATTTACAATAATTTGACGTGCAACACCCAAATCTGTACCGATTTGAATGCGGAATTGACGTTCATGAACCAATTCAATGAATTTAGGGCTAGTACGTGCAAGCTGTTTCATACGAAGCGCTAAACCTGCCACGAGTAAATCAAGTGGATCCGTACTGACATCAACTAAAGGTAGTTTTACGACAGGAATTGATGATAGTTTCATGACTTAAAGCCTATTGTAATTGTTGGAAAATTGACTGGCTTCATCCTACCATAACTTGGCTTTTGAGAAGTAAGGCTTTGTATCTCAAATCGGACTAATGCGTTCATAAAAAAATGCGCCCTCAGGCGCATTTTCATTGAAATTTTGTTCTGGCACTTATCGGCTCGAACATTGCTGTTCTTCATCATATACAGGCGTGTGCTCTATACATTGGCGCTTTGCCATCGCACGCTCTGCACGGCGGTCTTCACGTAACAATACTAAAGTGAATACCACCATTGCGGCCATTAATGCCGTTAAATAACTATAAGTCACTGATAATTCAAACATGGTTTGTGTGCCAAATCGAATCACTTCAATGAGTCCCCACACCAGCATCCCCGCCAGCATAAAACTTAACCAGCGACGATAAGGCGAGAAGAAAACAGCAATCACAGCCGCCGATACCAAGCTCAGGCCAACGATTGTTGCTAAATTCGCTGTTAACATAAAAACCTCCGTCATTTGACAGCTGACATCTCTTGTCTTACAGGATGCTGAGCCGTCTCACTACTGTATCTTCAGTAAATAGATTTGGTCGATCTCAATCTCTTGCAAGCATTATGCTGAGTTTTTTGCATAAAAAAAGTCTCGTTTTTTGTCCATGCGACACACCTTGTCGCAACATTATTTTGTCATTACATTTTTTCTTTTTAAAGAATTTCTAGAACAATGATGGCATCTCGTTTCGAGTGTCATTACAAAAAAAACAGCTGGTTTTAGGCTAAAAAAATTAATTTTTCGAATGCTGTTAATCGTTGTTTTTATCGACAATTTTCTTCTACCGTTCATCGGATGAGCTGAATTCTTGGCATAAAAAAACGCAGCCTTTTGGCTACGTTTTTGACTGTGCCTTAAATGGTTTTAAGCACGATTTAAATCTTTATCATGCACACCAAGCAGGTAAAGAACACCATCTAGACCCACGCTTGAAATGGCTTGATTGGCATTTTGACGAACCAAAGGTTTCGCACGGAAAGCAACGCCTAAGCCGGCTAAAGACAACATTGGCAAGTCATTCGCACCATCACCGACAGCAATGGCTTGTTCTAATGAAATCCCCATTTCTTCAGCGATTTGAGTCAACAAGAAGGCTTTGCGAGCACCATCCACAATATGGCCTTTCACTTCACCTGTTACCGCGCCATCTTGTACGTCCAGTACATTGGCATGGACTTCATCGATACCCAGTTTTGCTTGTAGATATTCGGCAAAATACTGAAAACCACCTGACAAAATAGCCGTGCGATAACCCAATGATTTAAGCGTTGAAATCAGACGTTCCGCACCTTCTGTAACAGTCAGACGTTCTGCAATTTTAGGCAATACCGAAGCATCCATACCTTTGAGCAGTGCCACACGTGCACGGAAACTTTGTTGGAAATCGAGCTCGCCTTGCATAGCACGTTCAGTGATTTCAGCCACTTGAGCCCCGACACCCGCTTCAATCGCCAATTCGTCAATCACTTCTTGCTCAATCAGCGTCGAGTCCATATCAAAGCAGACCAAACGACGATTACGACGGTAAGCATTGTCCTCTTGAACGGCAACATCTACCCCTAGTTCGGTAGATAGACGTAAACATGCTGCACGCATCGCAGTGGCATCCAACATTTGGCCTTTTAAACCAAATTGAACGCAGGCACGGCGCGGACCTTCGCTCGATCCATCTAATTCTGGACGGCCAGATAAACGAGTCACCGTTTCGATATTAAAGCCTTGGCTCGACACAATATTTGTAACTGCCTGTAAATGAGACGCCTGTAATTCTGGCGCAAGTGCCGTAACGATATAGCGTGTGCGGCCTCCCTCATTTACCCATTGTTGATATTCTGTTGTAGAGATTGGTTTAAAGCGCACAGTTAAGCCAATATCATGTGCTAAAATCAACATCTCCTTCATGGCTAATGCTGTCGCAGTCTGGTCTTCCGACGAAACAACAATACCTAAAGTCAGCTGATTGTGGATGACTGCTTGTCCGACATCTAAAATCTGTAAGGAATGTGCGGACAAAACCTGCATTAATCGTGTAAATTGATTAGGTTGGTCAGGTCCTAAAAGTGATATAAGAATGATTTCTCGCATGAATTGACTCGGGTCTGAGCTACAACTAATGTAAGAATCATAATCTAAATTGAATAGAATTGCCTTGGAAGTTTACGTTGAATGCGCCTAGACAAGGGCTATTTGCTAGCCTATTAGTAGTTTGTTTTGCTTTGCATACCTTTTTATTGGTATTGGCAACAACCCACCAATTGAACGAAAACCGTGCCAGTCAGGGACAACTGATGACCAGTCAATTGGTTACAGACAGCCTATCTGAGCTTGAGCCGGCCAATACCGTATCATTAGCCTTACTTGCTGACCGCTATGCAACCAACCCGAGCGTGGCTTCCATCCGCATTTTAAATGCCAATAATCAAGTTTTGGCCACAGGCGGTTTGACCAAAACCCGTGACGGTGAAATCTTTGTTCGTGATGCGCTGCAAAACGAAAAGAAAGTCGGAACGGTTGAAATCACCTTAATTAAACCAAGTATTGGTGAAATCTTACGTACGCAGTGGGCTGCGATTCTATTTTCATTATTCTTACATGGCTTGTTATGGTTGGCGTATCGCGCTATTGCGCGTCCAAGTCGTACTGAATATTTAGCGCGAATCAACAATGAATCACGTCTAAAACATGAAATTCAAACGCTAGCGCAGGCTTTAGAACAAGAAAAACATAATGCCGCTCTGGCGATTGCTCAAGCGCAGCAAAATGCGCAAGCCAAAGCAAAACAGCATAAAGACATGAAACCAGTGGTTCTCGACAGCAACAGCTTGGCATTAAATATTCAATTTTATGATCCGAAACAGTTGCTCGATAGCGTCAACAAAACCGTGTCTGTGCCGTATTTTAATCTCTGCCAAATTTTCTTGAATAAAACCACAGAACTCTGTGTTCAACATTATAAATTGAACAGTTCTGACATCAGTACAGTGCATAAGTTTGATGAACATGGCGCAACCATCAGCATGACTGCTGACACTCCAGATGCGCTGCGTTGCCTCACCATGATCAGCTCAGTATTCCAATTGCTTTCAGATGTTTTATATAAACGCTACCGTGAAGAAAAACGATTCGTTTTACAAACCCGTAGTGCAATTTCAAGCTCTGTCGAAGCTATGCAATTGTCTTCTGTACAAGCGGCTGAACGTTTAGTCCAACAATTGGTTGCCAAAGAAAGTGCCATTCATGTGCCGACAACTTTGCTCAAAGAGATTTCAGATCATTTCCAATTGGTCAGCTTGCCAAATCCGACCAATGTGCTCACTCGTCATGCGTTTATGCTCAATGGAATGGACAGTGATGCCGCTGAATTGGCTCAAAACTTCAGAACTGAAATTTTAAAATCCAAACAATCAAAAGCCTCTTAAAGGTTTTAGCAAAATCAAAAATCCCGACTTGAATCGGGATTTTTTTGTCTTAAACGGTCGAAATTTTCTGTGCAATCAAATATTTTTGCGCGTTATGCAGCTCGTCACCTGCTTCAACCACGACTCTCTCCCATTGCCCATTCGACTGCATTTCCCATGCATTTTGATTATCGTCCAAATAGTTAAGTAAACCATCTTTCATAATGCGTTTTTTCAAACGGCTTTCTAAAATGGGAAAACAGGTTTCGACCCGTGAAAATAAGTTACGTCCCATCCAATCGGCACTGGCACAGTACAATCGTTTTTCGCCTGCATGCTCAAAATAATACACTCGAGTGTGCTCTAAGAAGCGCCCAACGATAGATCTCACATGAATATTCTCAGACATACCTTTGACCTGAGGAATCAAACAACAAATCGAACGGATAATTAAATCTACACGTACCCCTGCTTGCGATGCACGATACAAAGCAGCAATCAGTTGCGGTTCCGTAAGTGCATTGACCTTCACAATAATTCGTGCGTATTTTCCCGCTTGTGCAGCAACAATTTCCTGTTCAATTAGTTTCAATAATTCAGTATGCAGGGTAAATGGTGCATGCAATAAAGCTTTCAGCTTCGCCATCTTGCCCATACCGGTCAGTTCCTGAAACATACGATGCACATCCTCGCAAATATCGGGATGCGTCGTCATCAAGCCATAATCGGTATACATCCGCGCATTGCCTGCGTGATAATTACCTGTTCCCAAATGGGCGTAGCGTAGCAGCTGATTATTTTCACGGCGTACAATCAAAATCATCTTGGCATGGGTTTTATAGCCCACGATGCCATACACCACGACAGCCCCAGCTTCTTGCAATATATTGGCCACAGTAATATTGGATTCTTCATCAAACCGCGCCCGAAGTTCGATAACTGCGGTTACTTCCTTGCCGTTGCGAGCAGCCTCCGCCAAAACTTGTACGATGTCCGAATCTGGCCCACTGCGATAGAGCGTCTGCTTAATGGCTAAAACCTGAGGATCTTTTGCAGCTTCACGTAATAGGTTAATGACCGGTTGAAAGGAGTCAAACGGATGATGTAACAACACATCTTGTGTTTTTAATACATCAAAAATCGCGGTTTGTTTCCGAAAAACTTTAGGAATAATTGGTGTATAGACCGGATATTTGAGTTCAGGTCGATTAAAACTGTTACTGAGCCGCGATAAATTGATCGGGCCATCAATGCGATAGAGCTCCTGCTCACTCAAATCAAATTCATCTAACAAATAATCAATAATGCTTTGCGGACAATCATCTTCAATTTCTAAGCGAACTGCCCGACCAAAACGGCGTGAAGACAATTCATCTTTTAATGCCACCGCCAAGTCATCCACATCCTCAGCCAAAACCAAATCTGCATTGCGTGTCACTCGAAAGGCATAACAGCCCGTCGCTTTCATTCCCGGAAATAGGTCATTGATGTGTTGCTGAATAATGGCGGTCAGGAAAATTTGTGTCTCTGCACTGCCTTCAACTTCGGTGGGCATTTTGATTAACCGCGGCAACGAACGTGGCGCAGGAACAATCGCCATTTCAATGGCACGACCAAAGGCATCTTTGCCTTCTAGGCTCACAATAAAGTTGAGGCTTTTATTGACCAAGCGTGGAAACGGATGAGATGGATCTAAGCTAATCGGTGTTAAAACTGGTTGTACTTCTTTACTAAAATAATGGCTAATCCACGCCCGATGTTTTTCTAAAATATCTTTAAATTGAATAAAGCGAATGCCTTCACTTTGTAATGCAGGCAATACAGCATGATTAAGGGTCTGGTATTGCTGTGCAACTGTGCCATGAATCACTTGGGAAAGTTCATCTAAGACCACTTCAGTCGGAATGGCATCTGGCGTCCGTGCAATCGCATTCAAATCTCGTTGTTTCATCAGCCCCGCAATGCGAATTTCAAAGAATTCATCTAAATTGCGTGAAAAAATGATGAGAAAATTCAAGCGTTCAAGTAAAGGTAAACTTGAATCGAGTGCCTGAGCCAAGACCCGCCGATTGAAATCTAAAAGTGACAATTCACGATTATAATAGGTCTCTGATGAATGCTGAAAATGTTGCATACCCTCTCAATGCTGTTTGAAACAGTCTATATCTAAAGTGTTTGCCGGCATGTTAGGCAGCGGATATGACACTTATGTTACAAATAGCATTAATCAATTAAAAAAGCATGCAATTCCCTAAAGCCCTGTTCATCAAATCGTAAAATTTATTTTCGACATCAAAAAAGAGGGACATTGCCCTCTATTTTACTGAATTGTTTTTTTGTTTATTGCACAGGCTTGTCTTGTTCCAATGCTTTGGGCTCACTCGTCCGTGCTGCCCAATAGGTTGCCAGTGCGGGACCCGAAATATTGTGCCACAAACTAAAAATCGCACTCGGCACAGCGGTCAGAGGTGAAGCGGCAAAATGGGTCGCCGCCAATGCCACACCCAAACCTGAGTTTTGCATCCCAACTTCAATCGACACTGCTTTACAGTCTGCATAGGGCAATTTAAATATTCGGCTGGCCCAAAAACCCAATAGATAGCCCAAGCCATTATGTAAGGCAACTACCCCAAGAATCAGTAAACCTGATTGCAAAATCTGTGTTCGGCTACCCGCAATGATTGCCGCCACAATCGCCACAATTGCCACAACAGAAACCAATGGCATGACCTGTATATAGGCATCCACTCGGTGCTTAAAGACAGTTCGAATCATTAACCCCACAATGATCGGAAATAAAACCACTTGTAAAATTGAAACCAACATCGATGCCGCATTAATTTCAATCCATTGGCTTGCCAGCAAATAGAAAATCGCAGGGGTTAAAACCGGTGCGAGTAATGTCGAAACAGAGGTACAAGCAACAGATAATGCGGTATTGCCTTTTGCCATATAGGTGATGACATTAGAAGCCGTTCCACCCGGACAGCAACCGACAAGAATGACCCCGATCGCGATTTCTGTCGGCAGTTGTAATAATTTACACAAGAAAAAAGCCAATCCCGGCATCACAATAAACTGTGCCAAAACCCCGATCATCACAGCTTTAGGGCTTTGCAATACACTTTTAAAATCTTGCAGTGTCATGGTCATGCCCATACCCAACATAATGATGCCTAGCATCCATGGGATATATGCTTTTAACCAAACAAATACATCGGGAAAAAACATGGCGAGCGCTGCAAACAGCACCACCCAAATCGCAAATGTTTTCTGCACAAATTGAGTGAATTTTAAGAAAGCCGACATAGGCATCTTCCATTTAAAAACAGGGACAAAAAAAGGCACACCCTTGTGCCTTTTCTCAACTGAGCCCACTGGGTCATGCCAAAGATAATGCCTGTGCATGCTGCTGCACAATATCTTTCAGGTAAATACGCTTCACCCCATTCGCCAACATGTCTTGCCATGCATGCTGTAAAGAACCCTGTAAATCGATCCCTTTGGTCAAATCAGCAATCACAAAAGTTTCAAAACCAAGCTTACGTGCATCCATTGCCGTCCATGCAACACAGAAATCCGTGGCAATGCCCACCACAAAGACCGTATCAATACCACGTTCGCGCAAATAGCCCGCCAAACCCGTTGAAGTTTTCTGATCCGCTTCCATAAAAGCAGAGTAGCTGTCGATATGCTGATGAAAACCTTTACGGATAATCAGCTGCGCCGTCGGTAAATTTAAATCCGGATGCAATTCGGCATCCTGTGTGCCTTGTACACAATGCGTCGGCCACAATACTTGCGTTCCATAATTCAGCTCTATGCTGTCATAAGGTGCATGCTCAGGATGATTTTCAGCAAAAGAAATATGGTCGGCTGGATGCCAATCTTGAGTCAGCACAATATTCGTAAAGTATTGTCCCAATTGATTAATCCCTGGAATAATTTGATCGGCATTGGCAACAGCCAACTGACCGCCTGGGGTAAAACCATTTTGTACATCGACCACAATCAGCGCTGTATTCTTTTGCATATCTCTCCATCCGTTGTCATGCATTGTCGGCGACTCTACTGATTCGCTCATATTTTAAAAGCCTTAGTATTCAGTCCTGTGCATAAAAATAAAATGACTGTCCTTCCTGACAATACCGATACTTGGGCAAATGCTCAACCAAACGCTGTGCAAAGCGTGGGTAAATACGGGCTTTTCGCCGAGTCGAAGCATGAAAATAAAAATAGCGCGGTTGATGTTGAAAGATATATTTTAATAAATGGCGGCGTGTCTGTTGCATGACCTCAAACGCATTAATATTTTCAGCAACATCTTCTAGGGTAGGTTCATCGGCAAAGGCCAACCACGCATTTTGTCTCGGCTGATGGCGATTTCTTTGAAATACAGGTTTGAGTTCCAAGATAAATTCGTATTGATGTAGATACAAACTGAATTCACGTTGATCAACTTTAAAAATTGCGACCAGTTTTCTTGCTGACATAGCCCCTCTACGTTGATTTTTTATTTTCTCTTTCTGCTGTATTTTTACATAAAATACATTTATTTATCTTGATTTAAAGCATTAGCGCGACTTCAATTGTCGCCATAAAAAAGCCCGCAATATGCGGGCTTTTTTGATATGACATGTTCCTTAAGATGGAATACGACGTACCAATAACAACATAAATATTGCAGAGATTGCGATACATGGAATTGCAGCGGTAATCACCCCTGCCGCACCAAAACCTGCTGCCAATAACTGACCCGCAATTGCAGGGCCTAACATTGCACCGACACGACCAACAGCTGAAGCGACACCAACACCCGTACCACGTAACTGTGTTGGATACACGATACCACCGAAGGCATACAGCACACCTTGGCAACCAATCACGAATGCACCGACTAAAGCTGACGCCATATACATTTGAGTCAATGAACCTGCACCATTCAGCGCAAATAGACCTGCCAAAATACCACCGTACATCAAAATGATCACATAAGCTTTCTTCCAACGGTCAGTCAACATACCTAAAATGATCGTACCAATGGTTGCACTCACCATGAAGTAGAACTGCGCAGTTGCACCATCTTTACGTGTGAAACCGAGTTCGGTGAACAACGATGGTAACCAGCTCAACATGATGTACACCACCATCAAGGTGAAGAAGTAGCTCACCCAAATTGAGAAGGTACGTAAACGGTTTTCTGTGTTGAATAGGTTTTTGAAAGCACCTTGTTGCACTTCGCCATTGGCAGTCGCTTGAACCGCTTGATCTTTGGCTTTCAAGAATTCACGCGATTCAGGCAAGAACCAAATCATCAATGGAATCACAACAATCGGTAATAAACCGCCTAAATAGAAAATATTTTTCCAGTTTGCACCGAAGTCTGTCATTGCAACCAATGACAAGATTGCCGCACCCACAGGCATACCACAGTACATCAAACCGACTGCACGACCACGATTTTGTGGTGTTACCGCTTCAGATGCCAAGGTAATCAAAATTGGCATTGCTGCCCCTAAACCTGCACCTGCAAGAAAACGTACGGCCAATAAGCTATGGAAACTGTTTACCCATACCGTACATAAGGTAAAAATGGCGAACATCCCCGTAGACCAAATTAATACTTTTTTACGGCCCACTCGGTCTGCAATCCGACCACCCACCAAAGCACCAGGTAATAATCCTAAAATACCGGCACTAAAAAATACCCCTAGCTGCGAGCTATCCAGCCCGAAATATTCACGAATCCCTGCTGCTGCAATACCTGCAGCCTGAATATCCAGACCTTCGATTACGGCAATAAGGAAACAGATTGCTACCGTGATAATAGCATGCTTGTTATCTGACTTTTCCATTGGAGAATCCTTGTTGTCATCAGCGTTCAAATTAAGTTCGCATCATCGCTGAGCCGTATAGAGGATATAACTACCAATAAGTTGAAGCCTTTCGTCCGAAATTCGATTACGTGCATGGTGTAATAGTTTTTGTGCTTTAAGTCACAAAGTCGTAAAAACAATTAAAGATTTGAAATAAAAAAATATGAATCGTGCAATGAACAGTCAAATCAAGCAATTTTTTATACGCGCATAAAAACGTGTCTATTTCTATTAGATAAAAAAAAGATTATTACCCAAGTTTTTAACAATCATTTGTAATAAAACCCGAGCGAATTGATATAGTTTTTAAATCTTTAGTCATTGTTATTTAATCTTAAATTCTGATTAAAAAACACGGAATACAGATAGATCAACCCTTTGCTGATGATTTAATCAATCCCCATCAGCCATGCCACCCCTCTCGATTGAATAAAACATTTTCTAGATTCAGCCCTGCTGAACAATTTTCAGACTGCAAAAAAACCGCTATTTTACACTTGATTGTTTTAAGTTTGATTTGTATAAAGAATTTTATGGCTTTGACCAAAGCATATTGTTCTTATGCGTTTGATCAGTCATAATTTGCGTAAGCATTATTCAATTTGGGTATAGCCCAATGAACATGCTACAAATCAAAATTCGAAACCATCCAGAAATCTATATTTCATCTTGTCGGATGGACAAATAGGATAGCTTTTCAAAATGACTCAGCAAGCTCAGACCATTCAAGGTTCAATTGTCGCAATCGTCACCCCAATGTTTGAAGATGGCAGCGTAGATTGGAAGAGCCTCGAGAAGCTGGTTGAGTGGCATATAAAGCAGGGCACCAACAGTATTGTTGCTGTAGGGACTACAGGTGAAGCTTCTACCTTGAGCATGGCCGAACACACTCAGGTGATCAAAGAAATCATCCGTGTGGCGAACAAACGCATTCCAATTATTGCCGGCACAGGTGCAAACTCAACCCACGAAGCGATTGAACTCACCAAAGAAGCCAAAGAATTAGGTGCAGATGCGGCATTATTAGTAACACCATACTATAACAAACCGACCCAAGAAGGCCTGTATCAACACTACAAAGCAATTGCTGAAGCTGTTGATTTACCTCAAATTTTATACAACGTCCCTGGCCGTACCGGTGTAGACATGCACAACGACACCGTGATCCGTCTTGCTGATATTCCACAAATCGTAGGGATTAAAGACGCCACTGGCGATGTTCCTCGTGGTCAAGAACTCATTGAAGGCCTTAAAGGCAAAGATATGGTGGTGTACTCAGGTGATGATGCAACGGCTTATCAGTTAATGGGTTTAGGTGCTAAGGGCAACATTTCGGTTACTGCGAACGTGGCGCCAAAAGAAATGAGCGAAGTGTGTGCAAGCGCTTTGGCGGGTGACGCAGTCCAAGCCGAGCAACAAAACAATACTGTTGCAAATTTACATCAAATTTTATTTTGCGAATCGAACCCAATTCCTGTGAAATGGGCACTTCATGAGATGAACCTGATTGAAACAGGCATTCGCTTACCATTAACACCCCTTGCAGAACAATATCGCACTCCGCTTCGTGAAGCACTCATCACTGCGGGCGTTATCAAATAAAGAAGAGCAAACATCATGCAATTACGTTTAGGACTTAGCCTGGCACTTTCAGTGTTTACATTAGCCGGTTGTAGTTCACTTGCCTTTAATAATGGCACACTGGACTATAAACAAACCACAGATGTTGAACCACTGAAATACCCTGAAGGGTCGATGGTTCGTCCTGCAACGCCTTTGTATCCTGCTCCATCTGTTGACCCACTAGCAATTGAGCATGCACCAAAGCTTGAAAATAAGCGCGGCAATCGCTATGCCCTTCCGCGTCCAGCCGCGGAAAAAAATAATGTCGTTGCAGATTCCTCAACAGACAGTACAAATATTAGCCGCCCTCAACTATTGGTGGATGGAAATCAAAATCCACTGATCAAAGTTGAAGGAAATTCTGCTACAATTTGGCAATACACACTTGCTACCCTCAGCAGCCTTAACCATACCATTGTTGGTCAGAGCAAAAACCGTTACGAAGTAACCGTAAAGGTCGATCAGCAGACCTATGTCTTAAGACTTTCTTCTGTAGGTTCAAGCAATAACATCGCTGTGTTCAATGCCGATAACAGTTTTGCAGACAAAGAAAAAGCTGCAGATCTGTTAGCTCAGATTTACCAAAATTGGCCAGCCTAGTCGTACTAGGCATTTTTTCTCGAAAAAGGTTCCCTCATGTTAAAACAAACCTTGCTCTATACTGGTAAAGCGAAATCTGTTTATGAAACAGATAGTTCTGACCACCTCATCCTAGTTTTCCGTGACGATGCTTCTGCATTCAACGGTGAAAAAATTGAACAACTGGATCGCAAAGGTAAGGTGAACAACCGTTTTAACGCCTTTATCATGGAAAAATTGGCTGCGGCTGGTATCGAAACTCATTTCGAAAAACTTCTTTCTCCAACTGAAGTTTTAGTGAAAAAATTGACTATGGTTCCTGTAGAGTGCGTAATTCGTAACTATGCAGCAGGTTCACTTTGCCGTCGTTTAGGCGTTGAAGAAGGTAAAGAACTTACTCCGCCAACTTTCGAATTGTTCTTCAAAGACGATGCGTTAGGCGACCCAATGGTGAATGAATCACAAGCGATTGCATTAGGTTGGGCGACTGCAGAACAACTCGCTCAAATGAAAGAATTGACTTATAAAGTAAACGAAGTACTTAAAGGTCTATTCGATGCAGGCAACATGCTGCTTGTTGACTTTAAACTTGAATTTGGTCTGTTCCACGACCGTATCGTACTGGGTGACGAATTCTCTCCAGACGGCTGCCGTCTCTGGGACAAAGACACTAAGAAAAAACTCGACAAAGACCGTTTCCGTCAAGGTTTAGGCGGTGTAGTTGAAGCTTATGAAGAAGTTGCTGCACGTTTAGGTATCGACCTTTCTGATATCTAAGTCGTTCATCGATGTAAAAAACCGAGCTCTTTAGCTCGGTTTTTTAATGAAATATTACTCGATTAATCTATGATCGAAAAAACAAATGTTAACCATAAAAATCCTCTGTTTCACATTTAGCCAAGTTCACACTAAGATACCTACATACCAGGCAGCACCAGGATCTATAAGTTTTCAATGTGTATGCCGACCAAATTTTCCATCTACCCTCTAGGATGTATCTCCCCAAAGACATCCTATTTTTTCAGCCCAGCTCGCCTTGAGTTGGGCTTTTTTTTGCATGAAATAGACATAAAAAAGGGCGCCGAAGCGCCTTCCCATTATGATCATTCAAATTATTACTGCTGTTGTTGTTGCATCCAACGTCGTTGCTGCAAACGCTCACCTTCGACTTCACGTTTATTGCGTGCAGACTCATACAGCTTAGTGCCTTTCAGTTCAGGCGGCATATAATCCTGCATGACAAAATGCTCAGGATAATTATGTGGATATAAATAGTCCACGCCATAGCCTTGCTCTTTCATCAATTTGGTTGGTGCATTTCTCAAATGTAGTGGCACAGGTAGATTCGAGGTTTTTTCTGCCAAATCTAAGGCTTTGTTGATGGCCAAATAAGTACTGTTACTTTTAGCACTGGTTGCCAAATACACCGCACATTGCCCCAAAATGATTCGACACTCAGGCATACCAATTGCCTGCACAGATCGGAAACATTCTCCAGCCAACAGTAAAGCATTTGGATTTGAGTTGCCAATATCTTCAGATGCCGCAATCAACATACGACGGGCAATAAAAACAGGATCTTCACCACCTTTGAGCATTCGAGCCATCCAATACAAAGCGGCATCTGGATCACTGCCTCGAATCGACTTAATAAAAGCCGAAACTAGATCATAATGCTGTTCGCCCGATTTGTCATAGCGTGCAATATTTTGCTGCGCAACTTTGACTACCACCGCATTGTTAATGATATTTTCTAAGTCTGGCTCAAACGTACTGGCGATTAAATCTAAAAGATTTAATGCTTTACGAGCATCACCTGCGGCAAATTGAAATAAAGCTTCATATTCTTCGATTTGAATATAACGCTCTTTTAAAAACGAATCTTGGTGAATGGCTTGATCCAATAAGCGCTGAATTACGTCATTATCCAGAGCATTTAAGGTATACACCTGACAACGCGACAATAAGGCATTATTAACTTCAAATGAAGGGTTTTCTGTGGTTGCACCAATCAGGGTAATTTTGCCCTTTTCGACAGCATTCAGTAAGGCATCTTGTTGTGACTTATTAAAGCGATGAATTTCATCAATAAACACCACAGGTGTCAATAAATCTCCACCATCGGCGATGATTTCACGTAACTCTTTCACCCCAGTATTGAGCGCAGATAAACTAATAAATGGTCGGTCAACGGCCTGCGCTAACAACAATGCAATTGTGGTTTTACCTACACCCGGAGGTCCCCAAAAAATAATCGATGGCAAATGCCCTTGGTCAATCATCTGGCGTAACGGTGCATCTTCACCCAAAAGGTGATCTTGTCCAATAATTTGCGATAAATCATGAGGACGCATGCGTTCAGGAAGAGGAATTTGGCTGTCTGACATCTTATTATTTCGTTTCCGGCAATTGGGGACGTTTTTTCTATTCTAACACTGCCTTGGCAGAATCTTTGCTTTATTCGATATTCAATTTAAGAGGCTGGTTTGATGTCGTTATTTAAGTATCTTGCATGTAAAAATCCTTAGGCGAATGTTAACTATAATGTAACAAGAGATCTTATCCCTTATCGATCAAATTAAAGTATGATCGGCTAGATATCCCATTTTTAGCTTGCCTGACCCAATTGGACAGATTGTATGAAGCAATCATTAAAGCAAAAGCAAATACCTCAAGTTCAACAAGGCATTGATCTATCTATATATTCATTTCAACAAATGCCTCAAGCCAAGAATATACAATTACAACATACCCAATGTGCAGAATTACGCGAAAAACTCGACAGCCGTAATCAAATGTTAGATGCCAGTGTCGACTGTATTAAATTATTAAGCCTAGACGGTCATATTCTGCATATGAACCGCGCTGGTTGCTTAGCTCTCGGTGTGTCGCCGACTGAAACTGAGTTTGGTATGTCATGGCACAAATTATTGCCTGAAGAAGTCCGCGACGCGTGTCTGAATGCTTTTGCAGAAGCCAAACAAGGAAAAACTTCTCGCTTTGTCGGCATGAGCCAAGTGGCCGATGAACCCATGGCTTATTGGGATAACATGCTCAGCCCAGTATTCAACGAATATGGCCAAGTCAAAGAAATTCTCTGTGTCTCCCGTGATATTACGGTACAGCGACTGGCGGAAAATAAACTCCAACGGATCATTGAACAGGATGATTTAACAGGTTTATTAAACCGCCGTGCCTTTAGTCGAGTCTTTAAAAGTCACTTAAGAGTGGCACGAGAACATCAGCAACAACTGGGTTTGTTATTGATCGATCTGGATTATTTTAAGCATATTAATGACACCTTAGGGCATAGTGCCGGAGATCATTTACTGCATACCCTTGGGCAGCGTTTTCAGCACTGTTTTGATGCAAATATCGTGGTTTCACGCTTAGGTGGCGATGAATTTGCCATTTCTATTCCGAACTTAAAATCGCAACAACAATTAACAGATATTGCCAGCATCGCCTGTCAGCAAATGGATATGCCGATTTTCTATAATGGACAAAGCATCAATATAGGTATGAGTATTGGCTGTGCGATCTACCCACGCGATGCACAAAATTCCTCGAATTTACTTAAATGCGCAGATATTGCACTGAATGATTTAAAAGGCAGTGGTCGTGGTGGGGTGCGAATGTTCAACCACACCATGTTTAAAATTCTTGAAAACACCACTCGCCAATTAACGCTAGCCCGCAGCCTGATTAAGTCCAATCAAATTATTCCGTTTTATCAACCCAAAGTTCGCCTTTCTGACAGTCAAGTGGTCGGCTTTGAAGCTTTGCTGCGTTGGTACGATAAAGACCAACAATTACAATTACCTTCTCAAATTTTTGCTGCATTTCAAGATTATGAATTGGCTTCACGCATTAGTGAAACGATGCAAATTAAAATCTTTCAAGATATTCAAAAATGGATTGAACTCGGACTTCAACCGCTACCAATTTCAATAAATGCAGCCCCTGTCGAATTTTTACGTGATGATTATGCGGAAAAACTACTGAATCGCTTAAAGCAGTTTGGTATTTCACCTGACATTATTGAAGTCGAAATTACCGAGCAAAGCCTGTCAGAACGTGGCTCAAATTATGTGATTCGCGCCCTCAATTTATTGAAAGACCATGGCATCCACATTTCTTTAGATGATTTTGGTACAGGTCATTCATCATTAACACGTCTAAGTAACTACCCTGTCGACTGTATTAAAATCGACCGTAATTTTGTGGAACGCATGCACACCGACTGTTCAGCACTAGCCATTGTCAAAGCGATTACCCAAATTGGTGCGAGTGTTTCCCTGAATATACTGGTCGAAGGTATAGAGAAACCGGAACAGGTCGATACCTTAAAAGAATGTAATTGTCATACTGGACAAGGTTTTTACTTTTATCGCCCGCTCAGTTATGACCATGCGATGGAACTTTTAAGTCGCTAAAACTTGTGGAGCATGACACGATGACACTGAAGTATTTAGTCAGTGCCTGTCTTGCAGGCCAACCGGTTCGCTATGATGCCAAATCAAATACACAAGCTGCGATTTGCCAACTCATGCAGACCCACCAAGTCATTACCGCCTGCCCTGAAATGATGGGTGGCCTGAGCTGTCCACGTTTTCCTGCTGAAATTCAAAATGGTCAAGCCAGTGATGTGCTCAATGGCACAGCCCAAGTCAAAGATGTCTTGGGCACAGATGTCAGTGCTGAATTTATCGCGGGTGCCCATCGCATGTTGGAATTGGCCCAATTGCATAAGGTTGATGTGGTGGTATTGAAGGATCGTAGTCCGTCTTGCGGTAGTCATTATATTTATGACGGCAGCTTTACGCGTACAAAAATTGAGGGCTATGGAGTAACCACAGCACTCCTTAAACAGCATGGATTTCAGGTTCTGTCAGAACAAGACTTTCTGGCTATGATACAAGATCAACTCTAGATCCAAGATAGAGCGTATCTGTGTCCTTTAGCGTACCCAACGTACAATATAATCTTCAATATCCGACGGGTTGACGTCTTCTTCACTGATGCAACGCCCTGCGGCAGACTTTCGTGCCTTCAAAATACTGTCACGATTTCCCGTCACTAGATGATGCCAACGTGGTAAATCTTTACCTTCAGAAATTCTACGATAAGCACAGCTCGGTGGTAGCCAATGAAATTGGTGAATCTGATGTGGCGTCAGCTGTATACAGTCTGGAACGTGTGATTTGCGATTTGGATAATCGGAACAACTGGCGGTTTCACAATCTAAAAGTTTGCATGCCACTTTGGTGTAAGCCACCTCTTGCGTATCTTCATCTTCAAGCTTGATTAAACAACACAGCCCGCAACCGTCACAGAGGGACTCCCACTCCAAATGGGTGAGTTCAGTCAAAGCATGCTTTTTCCAAAAATGTGGGCGTAGAGTATCGGTCATCTTCTCGCTCGCAACGAAGGTGGCAGGCATATTAACTGAACCCGCACATAAATTCCTCGTTTAAGTTACCGAATATTGAACATTAAATAAACAAAAGAATACATAGCATGCTTTCTGTGACTCCTATACTGATGAGACAGAATAAAAAATCACATGGAGATAAAACTATGTTCCGCTGGGCTATTATTTTCGCTGTAATTGCTTTGATTGCGAGTCTGCTAGGTTTTGGTGGTGTGGCAGGCTTATCCAAAGACTTTGCTGTTATTCTTTTGGTTATTGCAGTCATTCTCGCAATTGTTGGTTTCCTCTCTCGAGGAAAAGTTTAGGCGACTGATTGAATGTCGTTTTAAACTACAAATTACTCCCCTCAGACTCATGATTCAGAAACGTATGTTTTTATCATCTTGAGTCTTAATCAAAAAAATAAGAGCCTATGGGCTCTTATTTTTTTACATCAACGTCAAACGCATTACGCTGTAGGTTTTAGCTTTAAGGTTTTAAGTGACGTGGTCTAAAGCCTGTTGCAATTAAGGCGATACCATAAGCAGCAACACCAATCACACATAAGATGATCACTTCCGCGACACGCATCCACGCAGATACATCACCGTTGTACCATGTTAAGCCATACCACAGTGCAGCAATCATCACAGCATTGGCTATCGCAAACTGAATCACCAACTTTTTCCAATGTGCGCCAAAGCGAAAAATATTGCGCTTATGTAAATAAAAATACAGCATCCCTGCATTCACTAATGCGGAACCAGAGGATGCCAATGCCAAGGCCATATGCTCAGCATGCCAATCAATCAGTTTAAAGAATCCAATAAACACCACGTTAAGAATGGCATTGGCTGCGACCGCCATTAAACCTACACGTACAGGAGTTTTGGTATCTTGTTGCGCATAAAACCCTGGTGCAAACACTTTAATGAGCATGAATGAAATCACACCGGCACTCATACATTGCAATGCCAATGCGGTCATCTGTGTATCTTCAAAGCTAAATTGACCACGTTCAAATAAGGCCTGAATAATAGGTGTAGAGAGCATGAAAAGCGCAATACTTGCAGGCACACCCACCAAGATAATGACCTTAGCTGCCCAATCAATCATACGACGGAATTTTTCTTGATCTTGTTCAGCATGACGCGCAGACAACGAAGGTAAAATTACGGTACCTATCGCGACACCAATTAAGCCCAATGGCAATTCGGTCATCCGTTCGGCACTGTATAACCATGACACCGAACCATCTTGCATGAAAGACGCCCAAATGGTGTTCAACAGTAGGTTGATCTGCGTCACTGAGACACCAAACAGTGCTGGCAGCATCAACTTCATGATGCGATCAACACCTTCGTGTTTGAAGTCAACTTTCGGTGGAATCAGTAATTTTTTACGCCACAGCTCTGGAATCTGAATCGCCAATTGCAAGAAGCCTGCCGCGACAACAGACCAACCCAAAGCCATAATTGGCTCAGCCATATAAGGGGTTAACCATAGCGCACCGGCAATCATCGCGACATTGAGTAACACTGGAGCGAACGCAGGTGTACTGAATGAGCCATAACTATTCAAAATACTGCTGGCAAATGCCGTTAAGGACATAAACAGTAAGTAAGGAATCGTTAGGCGAAACATATCGGTGGCTAACGCAAACTTGTCTGCATCACCATGGAAACCCGGTGCATAGATATAGATAATCGCGGGTGCGGCCACCATCGCGATGAACGTCAAACTAGTCATCACCAGACCTAAACAGCCAAAAACACGGCTAATCAGAATCTGGACTTCGGCATGGGTTCGACTGGTTTTATATTCAGTCAATACAGGAATAAAGGCTTGTGAAAATGCCCCTTCTGCAAATAAACGCCTAAAAAAGTTAGGAATACGAAAGGCAACCACGAAGGTATCGAAGTCTTTACCTGCACCAAATACATTTAACAGGACAATATCCCGTACCAGTCCCAATACACGGGACAACATAGTCATTGCACTGACAATAACTGTCGAACGCCAAAGCGCCATCGGTATTTCTCACTTTTGAAAGTGCGCCTATTGTAATGAAACTCGTCAAGGAATTTCATTGGTTTATTAAACGCAGTGTGTATTGTTTATTTGTTTTTAAAATGATGCAGCTGCTGACGAAAAGCGTTCCACTCAAAAAATGGACCCGGATCAGTTTTACGTCCCGGTGCAATATCTGAATGCCCTGCAATATGTTGTTGAATTTTAGGATAAGCCTGTTGTAAACACGCCACGACCTCTGTCAGCACGGCATATTGTGCAGCTTCAAAAGGTAAATCATCACTTCCTTCGAGCTCAATACCTATCGAATAATCATTACATTCTTTTTGCGCTAAATAGGTTGAACGACCAGCATGCCAAGCCCGATCATTAAAATTGACAAACTGTAGGACTTCGCCTGTACGCAGGATCAATAAATGTGTCGATACCTGCATCCCTTCAATGGTTTGAAAATAAGGATGTTTCGACCAATCCAACTGATTTTGGAAAAATTGTTCGATATAACCACCGCCAAACTGAGAAGGTGGCAAACTAATATTATGAATGACGACAAGCTGAATTTCGGTATCTTCAGGACGCTGGTTAAAATTCGGTGATGGAATTTGACGCGCACCTAGCAATTGCCCATCCTGCACCTGAAATGTTGTTGCTTGTGACATAAAAGAATCCTGTGTCTAAGCCGGCCTGCAATGCTGCAGATCAAAACGCCGAGCCCTACTTGAAAGTTTTAATGCTAAAACTTTCACATTGAAATCTCAATTCAAGTCTGTGAAAGTAGTTAAAAATCGCTCATTTTTCAGGAACAATGCTAATATAACACGCACATTTTCCTGGGTTAAAAAAGATACGGAACTTCTTATGAGCATATCGCAATCTTTGCTTGAACAATCAATCCAAATCAATATTCAACACGCACTACAAGAAGATATTGGCGAAGGCGATATTACAGCCCTGTTAACTCCAGAAGATGAACAAGCCACTGCAACAATTATCAGCCGTGAAGATATGATCTTGGCAGGTCAGCCTTGGGTCAATGCACTCATTCAGGCTTATGATGCCACTGTCCAAGTCACTTGGTTGAAAAATGATGGTGACCGTGTGGCCGCAGGCGAAGCCTTTTTAAAACTCGCAGGTTCTGCGCGTAGCTTACTGACGGTTGAGCGTCCAGCCTTAAATTTTGTGCAAACCTTATCTGCGGTTGCGACCAAAACCGCTGCCTATGTCCAGCAGCTTGAAGGTTTGCATACTCGTCTACTCGATACCCGTAAAACCTTGCCAGGCCTACGTATTGCACAAAAATATGCGGTTGCTGTCGGAGGTGGTCAAAACCATCGCTTAGGTTTATTTGATGCGTTTTTAATTAAAGAAAATCACATCATGGCAGCAGGTGGCATCCAACAAGCGATTGCCAAAGCACACCAGATTGCACCGGGTAAACCTGTGGAAGTTGAAGTCGAAACTTGGGATGAACTCAACCAAGCATTGGAAGCAGGTGCGGATATTGTGATGTTGGATAACTTTAGTCAGCAACAAATGATTGATGCCGTTAAACACGTCAATGGTCGCTGCAAACTTGAAGCGTCAGGCAATATCACTATTGCAAACTTACGTGAAGTGGCAACGACAGGGGTCGATTATATTTCGATGGGTGTGCTCACCAAAGATGTCACAGCGATTGATTTATCGATGCGCTTTAATGCCTAACGCTCTAGACTTACTCTAAACATAAATAAAGGGTGCTATTGCACCCTTTTTGATGCTTAAGATCTAGCATGACTTAATCATCATCTTGCTGTTGTTTTGAACTTCGTCGAGCTTCATCTTCATGCTCGGAGTCCTTTTCATGCTCCGCATCGTCTTCATGCTGCTCGCGCTCATCTTGATCATCGCCCTGATCTTTTGAGTTTTCACTTTGTTCAGAAAAACGACCACCTTCACGCTCTTGATCCTGATTTCCAAAAAAATCACAACCACTGATCAACAATACGCTGAACAAAGAAAAATACATCATCCAATTTTTCATATTTAGTCCTTCAAAGCATCCTGATCCTATTAATTTGAGTCAAAGACACGCTACTGAATAGCCGATTCGTGTTGGATTTTCTATATTCAACGCATAAAAAAACGCATCCGAAGATGCGTTCTTTATTCAGTTTGAACTGAATCAAACAACTTACCAGCCTAAAGCTTCTTGTTGTTTTTTGATCAATTCTTGAATGCCTTTTTCAGCAAGTTCAAGCATTTCATTACACTGTGTACGTGTAAATGGTTTGTCTTCTGCTGTACCTTGAAGTTCAATGAACTCACCAGCTTGTGTCATCACTACGTTCATGTCTGTTTGGCAGCTTGAATCTTCTTCATAGCAAAGATCAAGTAATGCTTCGTCTTGATACATCCCTACAGAAATCGCAGCAACTAAACCTTTTAATGGATCTTGTTTAATTTTTTTATTTTCAAGCAAGACATTCATTGCATCGACCAAGGCAACTGCTGCACCTGTGATTGATGCTGTACGTGTACCGCCATCTGCCTGAATCACATCACAGTCGATGCTGATGGTATTTTCACCCAATTTTTTCAAATCGACCATCGCACGTAAGCTACGACCAATCAGACGTTGAATTTCTTGAGTACGACCGCTTTGTTTACCACGTGCCGCTTCACGGTCAGTACGTGTATGTGTTGAACGAGGTAACATGCCATATTCAGCAGTCACCCAACCCTGACCTTTTCCTTTAAGGAAACGCGGCACTGAGTTGTCGACACTTGCAGTACAAAGAACTTTTGTATGACCAAATTCAACCAATACAGAACCTTCCGCATAACGTGTGTAGTTACGGGTAATTTTTACTTCACGTAATTGATCTAATGCTCGTTGGTCGATACGCATAATGAGTCCTTAATCTGACAAAATTGATTGCGGCACATTATAACAGAAGGTACAGCCAGATTCGGGACGCATTCGTGTGCATTTACAAAATCCATTCATCCAAGTTTTGATAGGCCCATCGTACGACATCAGGAAATTTGTTAGACTGAAGCCACGCAAAATTCAGGACGAATTGCATGTCGATACGGGAAGAACGTAAGCAACAAAGTCGTAAAGCCATCCTTGATGCAGCGCTTGCATTAAGTACTACGGGCCGTTCTTTCAGTAGTCTGAGCTTACGCAAAATTTCCCGTCATGTCGGCTTGGTTCCTGCTGCGTTTTATCGCCATTTTCAGGACATGGACGAGCTCGGCTTGGAGCTGGTCGACCAAATGGCCTTGCACCTTCGCAATGTCCTCAATCAACTGAGTCAGCAATGCTTTCAAGCACCCGATGCACGTACACGACAGAGTCTGGATTATTTATTTCATGCCGTAGAACAATTTCCTGAGGCATGGATGTTTCTCATTGCAGAGCGTTGGGGTGGTTCAGCTTCCTTAAGACAAGCCATTACACGTGAGTTTAATTTTCTCAGTACCGATTTGGCCCATGCACTGGCTCAAGTTGAAGCGACTCAACATATTCAATCCGAACAAGACCTCAAAGTATTGGGACAAATTTTGTTTGAATTGGCCTTGAGTTGGGCAATGCAGTGGATTGACTTACATCGACATGTTGAGCTTCCACAACGTACGGATGCGCTACAACAATTTCGCCGCCAAGCTCAGACCCAAGTTCAGCTCTTATTTCGTGGCATCTTGCATTGGGATCGATCTTTGGCTCAAATCGCTGATCCGCAAAATTTATCGACTTAAAACGCAAAATGTACCGGCATAAAAAAAGCCGCATCGAGTGCGGCTTTTTCAAAACATCTGTTATTTCGCTTTACGTTCTTTATCAACAAGGAATTTCA
Organism: Acinetobacter sp. YH12039; assembly: GCF_013420015.1. Lineage (NCBI taxonomy): Bacteria > Pseudomonadati > Pseudomonadota > Gammaproteobacteria > Moraxellales > Moraxellaceae > Acinetobacter > Acinetobacter sp. YH12039. Next base: position 23,465 of record NZ_VOZA01000039.1, read on the forward strand.
CGATTTCAACGGTACGTGCATCTTCACCTTGTACGATGTATTTACCATTGACGGTAATCGCAGGCACGCCGCTCAATTGATATTGAGCCGCTAAGTTTTTCGCTTGAGCAATTTTTGAAGACACAGCAAATGATTTAAATGTGCTGTTAAATTTCGCTTCAGGAACACCATAACGGGTGTAGAACTTAGCAAATGCGCCTTGTTCTAAGATATTTTTTTGACCCACATGAATGTCATGGAACAATTGTAAATGTGCTTTTTGACGAACACCCAGTGCTTCCGATGCATAGTAAGCACGCGCGCCTTGTTCCCAAAGTGGATTCATTGCTGCAGGTGTACGGACAAAACGTACATCTTTAGGCAATTGCTTTAACCACGTTTGCATATGCGGTTCTAATGTAAAACAATGTGGGCAGCCATACCAAAAGAACTCACGGACTTCGATTTTACCCGGACGTTCGACTTTAATCGGTTTTGGAATAACTGTGTAATCAGTCCCCGCGACAAATTGCGCTGCCATCGCACTGCCAGAAAAAGCCAAAATAGCTGTTGTAATCGTGCCTAAAAGGAATTTTTTCATTGAACTTATCGTCCTCAAAATCATTATGATTAGTTTATGGCAACACTATAAATCAAATCTGTCGATTTCGTTTTCATTCTGTGAACTTTTTTAAGGCTTTTATCGCTTTTTTTTCAGGACGCGCTACACTAACTCCCATAAACTTTTTTCTAAAATATAAAGACTTGATTGAGGTGCAACCGATGTCGCAATTGAATGTTGATCCACAAGAAATTGCCAAATTTGAAGCTTTCGCAGCCATATGGTGGGATCAGCATTCTGAGTTCCGCCCTTTGCACATGATTAATCCCCTGCGTTTGAACTGGATTGATGAGCATTCAAATGGTATCACTGGCAAGAAAGTATTAGATGTGGGCTGTGGCGGCGGTATTTTAGCTGAAAGCATGGCACGTCGCGGTGCGCAAGTATTGGGTATCGACATGGGCGAAGCGCCGTTGAATGTTGCACGCTTACATGCCGAACAAGAAAATGTACAAAATATTGAATATCGCCAAGTACCTGTAGAGCAATTGGCAGAAGAGCAAGCAGGTCAATATGACGTCGTCACCTGTATGGAAATGCTCGAACACGTACCCGATCCAGCTTCGATCATTTTAGCCTGTCAAAAGCTGGTAAAACCGGGTGGTCATGTGTTCTTCTCGACCATTAACCGTAATCCTAAAGCCTATTTGTTTGCGATTATTGGTGCGGAATATGTTTTACGCATGTTGGCGAAAGGCACTCATGATTATTCGAAGTTTATTAAACCTTCAGAATTAGCTCATGATATTCGTCAAGCCGAGTTAAAACTCAAAGATATGACAGGTTTACATTATAACCCAATCACCAAACGCTATTGGCTCGCACCGAATGTGGATGTGAACTACATGGTTCATACGGTGAAAGAAGCCTAATGAAAGCTGTACTCTTTGATCTTGACGGTACATTGATTGATACCGCGGCTGATTTTATTCGTATTATTCAAGACATGTGCCGTGACAAAGGCATTGCGGTGGTCAGTGCAGAAGACATTCGTGTACAAGTGTCTGAAGGCGCGCGTGCCATGGTCAAACTGGTCTATCCAGAGTTAGACGTTGAAGACCCTATTTTTCTGGCACATCGTCAACGTTTTTTAGCACTTTATGGTGCAGATATTGCCGTCGATACAGACCTTTTTGAAGGCATGTATCCGCTACTCGATGAACTGGAACAGCATCAAATTCCGTGGGGTATCGTCACCAATAAACCGCGCTCACTCAGTGAAGCGCTGCTTAAAGCGCTGAATTTGACTGAGCGCTGCTCGGTATTGGTTTGCCCAGATGATGTCAGTAAAACCAAGCCAGACCCAGAGCCGATGTATTTAGCCGCCAAGCACATCCATCTAGATGCTCAAGACTGTATCTATGTCGGTGATCATCCACGTGATATCGATGCCGGTCGTAATGCGCAGATGTACACGATTCTTGCGGCTTATGGCTATTTACCTTTACAACACAAAGATGACTTAACAGCTTGGCATGCAGATTGTATAGTGAAGACTGTTGCTGAACTGCATGAAGTCATTCATGATTTGGTCATCAAACCGAAAACGCTCAACACAGCGACTTTATAACGATAGAACACAACACAATAAAACGAGGAGGTACGGATGAAATATTCAGAATATCAACCTCGCCCCGATCTGCTCAAAGATCGCATTATCCTGATTACAGGTGCGGGCGATGGTATTGGCCGTGCGGCTGCCCTCAGTTATGCCTTACATGGCGCAACCGTGGTCTTACATGGACGCACACTGAATAAACTAGAAGTGATTTACGATGAAATTGAAGGCTTGGGTGCCCCCCAACCGGCGATTTTACCGCTACAACTGTCTAGTGCCTCTCCTCGTGATTATGAGCTGTTGGTCGATACCTTAGAAAAGCAATTTGGTCGCCTAGACGGCATTTTGCATAATGCCGGGATTTTGGGTGAGCGGACTGAACTAGAACATTATCCTGTGGATGTATGGGATGATGTTATGGCGGTGAACCTTCGTGCGCCTTTTGTACTGACTCAAGAGCTAATGCCATTACTGCAAAAATCTGAGCATGCCTCAGTGGTCTTTGCCAGTTCGGGTGTGGGACGTGAAGCCCGTGAACGTTGGGGCGCGTACTCGGTCTCAAAAATTGCCATTGAAGCCGTGAGTACATTGTTCGCCAAAGAAAATGAACACCCCAATATTCGTTTTAACTGCATTAATCCCGGTGCGACACGTACTGCCATGCGTGCAAAGGCGTATCCAGACGAAGATCCAAAAACTTTGCCTACGCCTGAAAGCATCATGCCTGCATATTTATATTTAATGGGTGACGACAGCTTGCATTTAACCGGTGCCAGCATAGATGCCCAAGATGAATAAGCTGAAAGCCAATTTAAAAAAGGAAGCGCAAGCTTCCTTTTTTATGTATTGAATGCCTACAAGACATCATTAACCGACTGATTTCGCGGTGTCCACGCGAAAGTCGACTTGAGTTTTTAGCAAATTTGCCGATACTTGGGGCATTCTTTAAAAACATTGGATTGATACATGTCTGACTTTAGCAATATTACAGTGACTCCAACTGAGGATGGCATGGTTAACCTACTGGTCGATGGTCAACCGATTTCAGCAAAATATGGCATGAAATTCGACCCGAGTATCGTGGACGATTTAAAGGGCTTAGATGTCGGTCAAAATGCAAAATTATTTGAACAATTTATTTTTTCGCATACTGACTTAAACTTTGAGCATACCTATTTCTATGTCACTTGCATTCAAAAGCAAGAAGCAGGCTTTCAAGTGATCACTAACTTTGTTTATCGCATCATTGCGCAAGATCAAGCACCGTTTGAGCATGTGATTACCAAACAAGGTGCAGCAATGACACCTGAAGATATTAATGAATTTATTCAAGCTCATATTCAAAAATCATTAACGGATTATACCGACCTGAAATACGCATACTAATTACGTTCCAAGTGACACATTTAGAACTAAAAAGGGCCATTTGATGCCCTTTTTTTAAACTCTTAGATTAGCATTTGAAATTCAACAAGCTTTGATCAATAGACAGCTTCATTACCCAATTTGCCATTGATCGTATTTTTAAATTATTTTTATAATAATATTCGATTTTTCAAATTAAATATAAAAGCATAGACTGCTTGCCATGACATAGACCGACGGCAAGGAGACCCAAATGGCTGATCAAACACGCAAAATTGAAACCATTCGTTCAATTAAAAACTTACAACTGACTGAAAATTTGATCTCTGCAATGGACGATGCCGAGCAAGCTGAATCTGTGGCTCAAGCGATTTATTCACTCCAATGCCTCAATGAGCAGTGGTACTAAAACCCGAATTTACCCACCGTTTTCATTCCAGTATCTCTACCCTATTTGCCCATCAAGACTTGATGGGCGTTTTTGATCGTGCTTACAATAGACCTCAAATTTAATCAAAGCTGCATTGTAAGGATAAAAAGCACGCATTATCGGACCATCTCTTCCAAGATGGAAAGATTGTTCTCGGCGCCAAATTTATCGCATAATATCCGCAATCTCTTCGTTTTATTTAAAGAAATATTCATCTTTCTTCACAGTTTCTCTGCATTTAATGCGTACAGTAGTGATATTGAAGATAAATTACTCATGAGGGTTGAACATGAAAAAGATTTTGCCAATTTTGGCTATTTCTTTCAGTGCTTTAATAGCAAGCAGCATCACGTCTGCAGCGCCTCACTTCAAGAACGATGAACGTGGCTTTGATGGCCCACGCGGCAATGCATATGGTCAAATGAAAAAAGATCGTGAATTCCGTGGTTATCAGGACGATGACGATCTTGAAGATCGACGCCGTATGCGTGAACAACGTGGAGTCAAACGTTTGCAACAACATAAATGGCAAACGGGCTATGTGATGCCACAGCATTATCGTGGTAATGGTTATAAAGTCGATTATAAAGACCATAACTTACCTAAACCATCGCGTAATCAGCAATGGTATAAAATCAATAATGACTACATATTGGTCAACTCAGATAGTAACAGTATTCTGAAAATTTTAGGTATGTAAGCCGTTTTGAATTTAATTTCGCCATATTTTTAAAGTCCAGATCAACTCTGGGCTTTTTTTATGAGGTTTTTTTAATGTTTAACCGCAAAAGCTGATGCTGCCTAACGTTTAGATCATTTACACACCTTCAAATTTCCTCCATACATTTCACAATTCAACTATATTGCCCCCACGCTTTCTCTGAACTTTCTCGCTAATTTTGAATCATCGAAAAACAGATTAGAAATGTATAGAGGTGTCCCATGAACAAAATCGTATCGAGTTTAGTTCTTTCCGTATCGGCTTTGATGGCAACAACAGCAGCCATTGCTGCGCCAGACCATCGTCAAGATGACCGCCGTTACCATCCGTCATACCAACATCAAGACAACCGTTGGGACAAAGATCACCGTCCGAGCAATTGGAATAACAACAACCGTTATGACAATAATCGCTACGACCGTAATGACTTTCGTCGTGTAAATCCAAGCCGCGATTGGCGTGTTGGTCAAAGCTTTCCTCGTTATTTCGATTCAAGCCGCTACAAAGTGAGTGATCGTGAAGCGCGCCGCTTACCGAACACCGGTCGTTATCAACAATGGTACAAAATCAATGGTGACTACGTGTTAGTCAATGATCGTACCGATCGCATCATTCGCATTAAGAATGGCTAATCATTCGACGATCTCTTAAGTCCCTTTCCCAACACCTGAACACTGTTCAGGTGTTTTTTTATCAAATAGAGGGTAAAACTCTGTCCTTCAGGTCAGAGATATAAGCGACACGACCTGAAGTGTCGTTTGATTTAACTAAGGACTATTTTCCTTGAGTTTTGATTGTTAATATAAGTACATGAAAACCCTTAAATTACGT
>NZ_VOZA01000040.1:0-28208 GCF_013420015.1 Acinetobacter sp. YH12039
AAAATCATTTGAATGATTTCTTCTTGGTCTACGTGCCATAAAATACTCCATATATTGATGTTTATAACATCATTTGAGGAGCAGAATATCACTTATAGGAGTTGTTCAAATTTACGGATCCATCTCTAACCGAATAGAATTTATGGCTCATAGTAATGAAGATGATAGAGGTTTTGGTAGTGTAATTCCCACTACAATAGATCCAGAAACTTATGAAACATATTATGAGAAAACAGATTGGTACTTGATTGAAAGAGTCGCAAATGAAGGGGGCAAGTTTACCGATCGAAGCTGAAATGATTTGTGTTGTCTGATGTGTGTTGATAAATGATAGCGAAATAACACATATGATTTATCCAAAAGATTTGGTTAAATTTTCCCGAGAATTTGTACCTTCCAAAATGATATAAGTAACCCATGTGCAAAAACGCTAAGAAGCGAAGTAGGACAAATTTGCCCTAAAATAGGTGAATGGTATAGTCCTGCGAATAACATGGAAAAACGTTATTTTAAACAGGGTGATGTTATGCCTGAGATTAAAGATAACCCTTGGGGTCTAACGATTTGGTATCTGACTGAATAAGTAGATGCCATTCGAGGTATGTTGGAATGGATGGGTATGTGTACTGGCAGCTTGATGGTGATAAATAGGATAGAGTTTCCTTTTGGTTCTTCGTTTCTAATAGATAATATTTTAAATTTTCTTTGATTATTATTTTTAATTAAATAAATTAAAACCCCATATTTTTTAAAGGATAATAATGAATTTTTAAAAACGAATTTAATACTTATCATACTTTCAGCAATAATTTTAATAGGGTGTAATACTAATTCAACAAAAACTTATGTGTTGACCACAACATCTTATGGTTATGATGCAAGATATATTCCTTATATTGTTGAATTAAATGGAGAAGAGTTAGGTGGAGGGCTAGGTAGTGGAACGAAAAGATCAGCAGTGATAACAGGAACTCAATATATTAAATGGGGAGAAGGTAATAGCTCTAAAAAGCATATTGCAACCAATGTCCCCACATTGACGAATGAAAATTTAAAAGATAAAAAATATTTAGCTGTACATATATATCCAGATGACAGTGTGGAAATTAATTTATCGAATGAATTACCTGATGCTACTGAGAAAGGTTTAGAGTGGAGAGCAAAAATTATTGATGAATTGAAGGTAAAAGAAGAAAAATAGCTGTATCAGTCATTAGTGGCATATAGATAAAAAAAAAGCGCATGATGACATGCGCTTTTTAATTTTCAGCTAATTATTTTTCAACGAATGCACGTTCAATCACGTAGTCGCCTAGAACGCCCATCTTAGGAGATTCTTTCAGACCGTGCTGGTCAAGTAGTGCAGCAACGTCGTCTAGGAATGCAGGTGAACCGCAAAGCATTGCGCGGTCAGTTTCAGGGTTGAAACGTGGAAGCCCAATTTTTTCGAAAAGTTGACCAGATTCAATGGCAGTAGTTACACGGCCTTGAGTATGGAATTCTTCACGAGTTACCGTAGGGTAGTAAACCAATTTTTCTTTCGCGCCTAATTCACCAAAGAATTCGTGGTTAGGAATTTCATCTAAGATTAAATCTTGATAAGCCAATTCCGAAATGAAACGTGTACCATGTACAACGATGATTTTTTCAAAACGTTCGTAAGTTTCAGGGTCACGAATTACAGAAAGGAACGGTGCAAGACCTGTACCTGAAGAAAGTAGGTATAAGTTTTTACCAGGGTTTAAGTCATCTAGAACCAACGTACCTGTAGGTTTTTTAGATACTAAAATTTCATCGCCAACTTTTACTTTTTGTAAAATAGACGTTAAAGGACCATCTGGAACTTTAATAGAGAAAAACTCTAATTCTTCTTCATAGTTTGCGCTTGCAATAGAATAAGCGCGCATTAAAGGCTTACCATTTACTTCAAGGCCGATCATCACAAATTGACCGTTTTTAAAACGTAACGCAGTATCGCGAGTGGTTTTAAAAGAGAATAAAGTGTCATTCCAATGGTGGACGTGAGTAATCTTTTCGACGTTAAAAGCAGCCATTAAAGGTCTCAATAAAATTATCAAATTAGAACAGCTTACTATTCTAATCTAAAATCATTCTCGATAAACTGAATATATTTAATTGAACTTATCAGAAAAAGTGATTATGTCTGAGCTTAAAATGCCAATTATCGGGTATATGAAATCTCCCTACCGAGAAAAATTTGGTATTCCACGTCAGCCGAATTTGGTGCAAGTCGAATCTTATATTGAAATGCTAGAACCTTATAACGATTTATTGGCTTTCGAAGGGATTGATGATTTTAGTCATCTTTGGCTGATTTGGCAGTTTCATGAAAATAAAAATGCAGATTCGACAAAATTTCGTCCGCAAGTTCGTCCTCCGCGTTTAGGTGGTAATCAAAAAATCGGGGTATTTGCGACACGAAGTATGTACCGACCGTCACCTATGGGCTTGTCGGTTGTGCAGCTCAAAGGAGTGAAAAAAGTCGGAAAATCGGTATGTGTCTATGTGGTCGGTAGTGATTTGTTGGATGGAACACCAATTTTAGATATCAAACCCTATATTCAATATTCAGATGCAGTTATGGATGCGCAAAGCGGTTATGCGCAGGATGAGCCAGAAAGAAAATCTGTGATTTGGTCAGAGCACGCTGAGCAACAAAAACAGGTATTTTTGAATAATGGCAATTTAACCGAACAATTAACAGCAGAACTGGAACAAGTATTGAGTTTAGATCCACGTCCTGCTTATCAGCATGATGATGAACGTGTGTATGGCATGTTATTTGGTGGATTGAATGTAAAATTTCAGGTCTGTGATCTACAAATTCTGATTATTGATATATCTCAATAAAAAAGGAGCTTTTAGCTCCTTTTTTATTAAATGTGTAAATTATTTATTTGCTGCAAAACTTTGTTTGATTGCGTTAAGAGCAACATCGTTATACATGCTGCAAGAGTTCTCAGCTAATTGTTTAAACTCTAAAAATTGAGTTTTTTGAGTAGGATTTGTTGAAGTATTTATCCAATTATCAATAATCTTAATTAAATCCTGCATATTGTATTCCACTCCTTTAGGAGATGGGTAAGCGTCATAGAAACGATTTTTATATTGAGCTACGCCATATTCACTCTCATCATCAGCTACGGTATAGGCTACAGTATCTTTCATGATGTATTTTTTCGCAGTAATATCTGTACTAAGATCAGCCCACCAGTCAGCTAAAAAACTTTGACTTTCACTATCTGAGGAATCTGTTAAATCTAAATACTGTTCACTATTTGATACTTTATTTAATTGTAAACAGCGAGAACCAGCGGGAAACTTAATATTTGAAATAGCTGTTAAGTATTTGAGAGCATCGTTAGAAATATAGTTGCTTGAATCAGTAATATTATTTTTTATGATCCAATAATTATAGGCATCAACTTGAGAGGCAATGATTTCACCTTCAAGATTGAAAGATTTCATTGTTGTTGTAATTTTTAGACCTGATGAATTAATAGAGGAATGAGGACTTAGCGTCCACACATTATTTGCAATGGATATATTGCCATTCAGATAGCCATACGAACTGTGTAGAGATCCTTCATCATACAAGCCATTCGTTGTGACCATAAATGAATCGCTACTTTCTGAAGTATATAATTTACCATTATCGATAGTTGCAGTATCACTTTCGTATGACAGCACATCACTTTCACTGTCGAGTTCAAAAGTTGACCACTGTTGGAAAGCAGCATTTGGTACTGGTGGATTTTCACTGGAATTATTATTAGATGTAGAGCTTCCACCGCCACTGCCGCAGGCAGTTATGCTAAGAATAGTCATCGTATAAATTGCTAATATTTTTATTTTCATCATAAATCTTCTTATATCGTTGTTATAAAGCCCTGAGAGGCAAATTTATTATAGCTTAAATTTATGAATGTTTTTATTAATAAAAAAAATAGTATGCTTTCAGAAAACCTATGTGCAAAACACAAATGACACAAGCGTGCCTTTAGAATTTTTTTGCTATAGTAGTTCTATGTTTGGGGAACATAGAACAATGACTTTTAATTTTGAAATTGACACTTCTTGGTGTTTAGACCAATTACAAAAAGATGGACGAATTACTGAACGCGACAAAATGCTGATTCAAACCACGCACCGTCAGCGTGAGCAGTTGAAATGGCATCCTCTACAATGGATTGCCAATTTTAATTTAGTCGATCAGAGTCATTCGCAGTCTACCTTAACACTCAATAGACTCTGTCAATGGTTGGCAGAAAAGTCTGGTGTGCCGTTTTATATTATCGATCCTTTAAAAGCTGATGTGCCTGCTTTGACAGCCATTATGTCGCAGGAATTTGCAGTACGAAATCGCATTTTAGCGGTTGAATTACAAAATGAGCATGTGTTGATTGCAACGGATCAACCTTATAAAAATGAATGGATTGCCAATTTAGAAAGAACAGTTTTACCACGAAAGATTCAACGTGTATTACTCAGTCCAGATCAACTACAGCGCTACTTGGTTGAATATTACCAAGTGAGTCGTGCGGTCAGTAATTCGCAAAAATCATCGAGTTATGACCGTGAAAATAAAGGCGTTGAAGCGCTATTACAATTAGGTGATACACAAAATCCAGATGCCAATGATCAGCATATTGTGAAGCTTGTCGATTGGGTCTTACAGTTTGCCTTCGAACAAGGTGCAAGTGATATTCACCTCGAGCCGCGTAAAGATACAGGAAAGGTGCGTTTTCGTATCGATGGCGTATTGCATACCATCTACAACATGCCCGCAAATACCCTGACAGCCGTGGTCTCGCGAATTAAGATCTTAGGTCGGATGAATGTGGCTGAAAAACGTAAACCGCAAGATGGACGTTTAAAAACCCGTACACCCAAAGGCCAAGAAACAGAGCTGCGTTTATCGACGTTGCCAACGGCCTTTGGTGAAAAGTTGGTTATGCGTATTTTTGACCCTGAAGTCTTGGTACGTAGTTTCCAACAGCTCGGTTTTGAAGGGCGTCTGTTAGATGATTGGAAGGCCTTAACCAGTCATAGTCACGGTATTATTTTAGTGACTGGTCCGACGGGTTCGGGTAAAACCACCACGCTTTATTCATCGCTCAAGCAATTGGCAACTGAAGAAGTGAATGTCTGTACGATTGAAGACCCGATTGAGATGTTAGAGCCGAGCTTTAACCAAATGCAGGTGAATACAGGGATTGATTTAGGCTTTGCTGATGGTGTACGGGCTTTAATGCGTCAAGACCCTGACATTATCATGGTCGGGGAGATCCGAGATCATGATACGGCAAATATGGCAATCCAAGCTGCATTAACAGGTCATTTGGTGCTTTCAACTTTACATACCAATGATGCACCATCGAGTTTGACGCGATTACATGATCTGGGGATTCAGCCTTTTTTAACGGCAGCGACCATTTTAGGGGTTTTGGCACAACGTTTGGTTCGTCAACTCTGTCCACATTGTAAGCGTGAGACTTTTATCAATGAACAAGAGTGGAAACATTTGACCTTTGAATATGCGATACAAATGCCTGATTTTGTCTACGAGGCGGTGGGCTGTGATGAATGTCGTCAAACGGGGTATAAAGGCCGTGTGGGGATTTATGAATTTATGCCGCTCAGTATTGAAACCAAGCAATTGATTGGTGCCAATGCAGATTTAACCCAATTACGTACACAGGCACGTAAAGAGCATGTCGAACCATTACGAATTGCAGGTGCGCGTAAAGTACTTGCAGGTGTGACGACTTTAGAAGAAGTTCTGCGTGTCGTACCGCTCAACTAATGGTTCGATCAAATAAATAAAAACGTCTTTGCAGCTTAAGATTCGACTCATCTTGCTTTGTTTAAATAGCGCTATCGAAATAGACAAAGTAAGAGAGATCGAAGATGAAAACATTCACTCAATTGGTATGTGGTTTAGCATTTGCAGGTGTGGCATCGGTTGCAGTCGCGAATACAGCAGTTAATCAAACAGCTGTTGCACCGATGAAAACCACATCAGTGAAACATGCCTTAGGCTTAAAAGATGACAGTAAGGTTCAATTGAAAGGTTATGTTGTGAAATCGATGGGCGATGAAAAATATCAGTTCCGCGATAGCACAGGCAGCATTACAGTGGATATTGATGATGAACTTTGGCAAGGCAAAGCAATTTCAGCTAAAACACCGGTAACGCTCATTGGTGAAATCGACATTGATTACAAACCAACAAAACGCGTTGAAGTGGATGTCGATCAAGTAAGATTTTAATTTAGCCTGTCATTCAATACAGTGCTGCTCCATGAAAAAAACCACGGCTTGCTGTGGTTTTTTTATGTTATGAGCAGATATGAGCAAAAGTTCGATACACTGAAGTCGTGACCATAGAAATAGGGTAGGTAAGATGCGAATTTTATTGGCAGAAGATGATGCATCCCAAGCAGACAGTATAAAAACATGGCTTGAAATGGATGGCTATAGTGTCGATTGGGTTGATCGCGGCGATCACGCTATTTTGGCTTTAGAACAACATCAATATGATTGCATACTTTTAGATCGTGGCTTACCAAAAGTAACTGGTGATGAAATTTTAAAACGTATCGTACAGTTGCATCCGTTTACACCAGTTTTATTCATTACTGCTCGGGACAGTATTGCAGATCGTGTTGAAGGTTTAGATCTGGGAGCCCATGATTATTTGGTGAAACCGTTTAGCTTAGAAGAGTTGTCAGCAAGGGTACGTGCCCAATTACGCTTGCATCATCAGCAGCGTGATAATTGTCTGACTTTTGGTGATTTAAGTTTAGATGTACATGCCAAAACGCTGCGTAAAAATGCGGAATTGATTACGTTGACTTCGCGTGAATATCAAATTTTGCATAAGATGATGTTGAATCCAGAGCATATTATGACGCGTAGCCAACTCGAAGAATCACTCTATGCTTGGGGCGATGAAGTTGAAAGTAATGCGATCGAAGTTTTTATTTACCAATTGCGTAAGAAGATTGGCAGTGATTACATTAAAACCTTAAGGGGTTTGGGTTATCGCATGAATCTTCCGCAACAAAGTTAAGTCTATGAGTGATAAAAAAAGCATTTCCTTACAGTCGCAACTGATTAAAACCTCACTGCTCAGTGCAATTTGGGCGGGAGCAATCTCTCTGTGTCTGATGTTGGGATTTGGTTTGTATCACATCATGAATGTACACGATGCCCTGATGGACGAAGTGGCAGATATGCTTACTGCTACTGATCTAACGCTGAAGCAAGACGAACAAATAGATGAACTGAGTGAAGAGTTTGATATGCAATATCAACTCATGCAAGGGTCGCAAGTCTTAACCACATCGGAACAACACACAGCATTTGAACATCAGCCCAATTTAAAACAAGGGTTGCATTATCAATGGAGAGAAGGCGCGCTTTGGCGTAGCTATGCACTTCAGGACGATGGATTAACCGTACAAATCGTTCAACCGATGAAAACACGGCTGAGGGAAACGCTGCAAAGCGTACTAGGCTATGCAGGGATTCTGTTGATTGTCTGGTTAATCCAATGGCTATTACTGCATATTTTGATTAAACGTCAATTGAAAGTTTTACAGCTATTTTCAAAACAAATCGCTGAAAAAAATGTAGATGACCTACAAGCCATCGTCTTACCTGAACCTGTATTACAGGAACTAGAGCCGATCCAAATACAGCTGAATTTTTTATTAAGCCGATTAGATCAAGCCTTAGAGGCGGAACAGCGTTTTACCTCAGATGCCTCACATGAATTACGCTCACCATTGTCTGCGATTCAAATGCGACTTCAGGTATTAAAACGGAAATATCCTGACATTCAGCACGATTTATTGAGCATACAGCACGATGTTAATCGAGGGACAAGGGTTTTAGAAAATCTACTGATTTTGGCGCGGCTCGACCCGACGCAATCGGAGCAATTAGATAAAAAACAGGACGACTTAGAACAGCTGAGTTTACAAGTCATTGATGCTTTACAGCCGTTTATTGAAGAAAAGCAGATCGAATTGAAGCTACAGAGTCACACTGTACGGTTTGCTATGAATGCCGAATTGATGTTTAGCTGTCTGCGAAACTTAGTCGATAACGCCATCCGCTATAGTCCTGAGCAAGGACAGGTCAAGATTGATTTAACGGTAACAGCACAGCAGGCGGCTTGGACGATTGAAAATCAAGGTGCAGGACTGACAGCCGCAGAATTGCAACGCATTGGCGAACGGTTTTACCGCGTATTAGGAACAAAGACACAAGGTTCAGGTTTAGGCATTTCAATTGCACAAAAAATTGTACAGTTACATCAAGGTCAATTCAGTGTGGATGCCTCTGAACTGGGCGGCTTAAAGGTACAACTCACTTTTCCAATCCGCTAAAAACACGATTTGCTCTATTGAATTTGAACGAAAGAGTGTTGTGAGAGGAAGATGAGTGTTGCGATTTAAATTAAGTTTGAGTAGCTATAAAACTTAATTTAACTAAGTACAAAACTTAAAAAAGCAGTAAGCGAATGGCTTACTGCTTGTGTCCACGATTATTTTTATTGCGCTGATAATTATTATTTTTATCAGAAATTATTTGGTCAAAATAAGGCGATTATTTCGTGTTAAACGTAGTCGATATTCTTCACCTGCATGCATAATTCGAATTTCACGTCCTAAGGCAAAAAGGTTGTTTGAATGTAGCATAGGCAGTGAGTGGTGTGCTTCATTGCTACGAGTAAAAAGGCTAAATGGTGCGTTCATTCCGTCGACTCCGTGGTGTATTTCTGAATGGTTTAAATGATAATCATTATCGAATAGGCCTGTCAACGGTAATTTTAGGATTTTATAAAAAAGATAAATTTGCTTACACTTGGTTATCAATTGGAACAGAGCAGAGAGCAAGGAACTATGTCGAAACCGCAAATTGATGTCGCCATTGCGATTTTATTGCATCAAGACAAAGTACTGGTGGGTTGGCGTGAAGCAAAACAACATCAGGGCAATAAACATGAGTTTCCGGGTGGTAAAGTCGAGCAGGGTGAAAGTCCTGAACAAGCGTGTCGTCGTGAAATTTTTGAAGAAGTTGGCATCGGTTTACACGACTGGCATGCTTTTGATTTTATTCAACATGAATATGATGATGTTATTGTGAAATTACATTTATTTCATGCCACCGTCCCGCATGCGTTGCTGAATGAAATCCAAAAGCCATGGGCCTGGTATTCGCGTCAACAACTGATGAGCTTGAATTTTCCAAAGGCCAATCAAGCTATTTTGCAGCGTTTATATTGGCAGCAACAGATCAAAATCACTGCTGATCTACCAACATTTGAAACGCTTCAAGAGACGCTTTTGTATTATTGGCGAGTCGATGCCAGCGCAGAAAATGCAGAGGCATTAAATCAATTACCAACAGTGATTTTAAAACAACTGATGATTAATGAAGATCTATGGTCATTGCTCTCTACAGAGGTGCAAGCACATATTTCGGCTTTACATCTTAAGCAGTACCAATTGCTGAAAAAAAATAAAGGTGATTTACAGCTTGGGAAGCGCTATATCGCAGCTTGTCATGATCAAGTTTCTGTGCTGCATGCGCAAAAAATTGGCTGTGATGCTATTTTTATGAGCCCAGTTCTGGCGACACAAAGTCATCCTGAGGCGCAAGGAATGGGATGGGCGCATTTTTCTGAGATTGCACGAAGCATAGAAATCCCTGTTTTTGCTTTAGGTGGAATGCGTCCTGAATTGCTACCTATTGCACAGCAACACCATGCTTATGGGGTGGCCGGTATTCGCAGTTTTTAAATTAAAAACTGATGTTACGCAGTAACATCAGACGCACAGTTTGCTTCAGATAAAAGAATGATACACGGTAAGGTCATCCGCAAGTGTTTGAGATAGGACTCCTTCTAATCAAAAATGGTTTTGCGATACTTTGAATAATTTGACGCTAGTGAACGAGTTTTGTCGGTGAGGTGCATTGCACCGCAAGATGGTTTCCTTGCGAAGCACGCTTCTCATTTTGCCTAATGAGAACCATTGTTTTGTAAGAGTACCTCCAGCCGAAGGCTAATCCCTTTATTCAAACCCTAGATGTAAGACACCGTTGAATAGACTTAAAATTCATTTTTAATATGCGAAATTACTTTTAGGTGCGTAACATCAGTTAAAAATACGTGCATTGAATTAAATTTGTATTTGAAAGTCGATATTCAGATTTAAAATAACTTTTAGAAATAAACTTACTTTTAGTATGTAATGAATAAAAAAGCCTGATCTCAATTAAGATCAAGCTTTTTTACGGGGTGCTTAAAGAGCTTTAATTGCTTGTTGTGCTTTTTGAATGGTGCTGCTTTTCTTTTGCATTTGACCGGCTTTTAAAACAACATTCCAAAGCTGTTGTTTCATCGGCTTGGTTTGAGCATAGCTTAATCCACGCAGTGCCAACGATTCTGCATTCGCAGGCTGATTTTTTCGATTGGCGATCATTGCCAAATATAAAAAAGTTTCCGCAGATTGTGGTGCCAAACGCTGTGCTTGAGTTGCCGCACTTTCAGCTTCATTCCATTTTCCATTGGCATAAGCGGTTTGCGTAGTTTGCATCAATTTTTTGAATGCAGGCAAGTCACGACCATCATCAAATTTTTGAATTTGGGTTTTCTGCTCAGGAATAACGATGCGTTGACGTTTAATTTCTGGATGGTCATATGGCGTAATAATGACCCCAGAAGAGTCATGGATATCTGCCTTTTTTTCAGGTGGAGCAGGCGGCTTTTGCTCAGGTTCGACTATGGTTTGGCAACCAGCCAAAATGATCGTCAAAACGCTCAGAATACTGAACGTTTTTAAAACTTTAATGTTTTGCAATTTAATTTGTATACTCTCCACTTGAGATGATGCGAGGTTGATCAGATGAACCCTGGTCATTATCGACATCACTTTCACGAATGTAGTCACCTAAACTATCATTTTGTTCCTGAGTTGGCTGCGTCTCTTCAGTATCAACTGTGTAAGGTTCTACTTCATATTGTGTCGAACCACATGCCGTCGCTTGATTTGGAATAGAGTTGCGCGACAGAGGAATATACATCGCACCTGTACAATGCTGTGCAGATAAATTACCTGAATAACGGTCTAACCAATGCCACTGTACGCTGTCTGGTTGACGTAAATTAACTGGCTTTTGACGTAACTGCTTCATGACATTGGTCCAAACCGGAAGTGCTCCTGACGAACCAGTTAAGCCTGTAACTTTGTTGTTGTCTAAACCTAACCAAACCACACTTAAATAATTACCTGAATAACCTGCAAACCATGAGTCACGCGTATCATTGGTTGTCCCTGATTTACCTGCAAGTTTGAGTGAAGCTGGTAATGATGCATAAGCAGAACGGCCTGTCCCTGAACTCATGACTTGTTGTAAACCATAGTTCAAGATAAAGGCTGCATCAGGTGCAATAGTCGGTTGTACCGTTAAGCTATAACGATCTAATAAACGACCATTGGCATCGACCACTGAACGAATAGCTTTCACTGGATATTTGAAGCCACCGGTTGCAAAGTTGCCATACACACTCATCACTTCCATCGGTGACATATCGATAGCACCAAGGTAAATCGAAGGGTAGTTTGGAATATTAGACGTCACACCAAACTTTTTCAGATGGTTAATAAAAGTCGACATACCGAACTCTTGACCTAAGCGTACCGCAGAGAGGTTATAAGAGTTTGATAGGGCATCGACCATTGGTACAACACCATGTGCACCACCACTATAGTTTTTCGGTGTCCAAGCTTTGCCATCACTTTGAATGCTGATCGGACTGTCTTCGATTTGACTCGCCCAGTTATAGCGGTTGGATTCTATCGCACTGAGGTAAATCACAGGTTTTAGCAATGAACCAACTTGACGTTTAGCATCCATTGTACGGTTAAAGCCAGTAAAGTCCTGCGTTGAACCCACTGCTGAAACCAATTCACCATTTTCAGGATGAGACACCAGTACAGCGCCTTGTAATTCTTTCAAACGTGCTGGATTAGCATTGCTTAAACGTGCCACAGATTCTTTAAATGCAGTTTGTACACGAGTTTGAGCAATCGGGTCCATCGCGGTGAAAATACGAAGACCTTGATTGGTCAAATCGCTTTCTTGGTATTCGGTACGCAGTTGACGACGCACGATATCCATATAGTCTGGGAAGCGAGAAGGGCCCAATGTTGGTTTTGTAATGACATTTAATGGACGTGCTGACTCAGTTTCATATTGTTCTTGAGTTAAATAGCCCATCACCACCATATTGTTTAACACAATATTACGGCGTTTAATCGCACCTTCAGGGTTTTTCCACGGATTATATAGGGTCGGACCTTGAACCAAACCGACTAAATACGCCTGCTGAGCAATATTTAGTTCACGCAGCGGTAAACCAAAATAGAATTGTGAAGCTAAACCATAACCATTGATGGAATAGTTACCGTTTTGCCCTAAGTTCACTTCGTTTAAATAAGCTTCAAGAATTTCATCTTTGTCATAGTGAAGTTCAATCAGCATCGCCATTAAGGCTTCATTGGCCTTACGCTTAATGGTTCTCTCAGGCGATAAATAGAAATTTTTCACCAATTGCTGAGTGAGGGTTGAACCACCTTGACGTTTACCACCTGTGACATTACTCACGATGGCACGTGCTGTACCACGAATGGAAATACCATGATGCTGATAGAAATTACGGTCTTCTGTAGCAATTAAAGCTTGGATTAAAGGCTTAGGTACTTTATCAAGTTTAATCAGCACACGGTCTTCATTGTGCTGAGGATAAATACCACCAATTAACATCGGCTCTAAACGGGCAATACCACTACTTGAAGGTTTAGTCGCACTTACTTCAGTGATTTGATCTTCACCAAAGGTCACTTTAAGGACTTGTTCCGGGTCGACACTATCACCAAAGTCAAAACCACGCGTATGGATATAGGTCACATTGCCAGAAGTAACGTAACTCCCTGTTTTCGCATAGCTATCTTGAGCGTTATAGCCCAAAAGTTTCAGTTCTTGGTTGAGGTCTGCTTGGCTTACAGGCGCATTGGTATAAATTTCTAAAGGACGTGCAAATACCTTGGCTGGAATATCCCAACGTTGACCTTCGAATTTGTCCCGTACAATATTATCTAGACGAATAAGATAAATGCTGAACACGAGAAATCCGCCGATAATCAACAGCGAAAAAATCAGTGCAATTATGCCTATGCCACGTTCAGACTTCATAAATAGTGATAAGACCCTGAGAAATTTTGCTAATCATGCGAAGCTTTTCAGTATTTTGCAATATTTAAACTGTTATATGTATGCAAAATATTGGAAGCTACTTCACTAAAGTCGAAACTTTAAAGTTTTTTTAAATCATTTCTGTTAGTGATATGATACCAATGAGGCGAAGCGGAGCAAAAGCGCAGGTGCAAATTTCACATAAATCATTTCGAAACATTGGTTTGATTGGTCGTCCAGACAAATCATCAGTGATCGAAACCCTATGTTTGATCCACGATCATATTTTGAGTTTGGGATTACATCCTGTATTTGATACGCAAACAGCGCAGCTGGTTCCCTACAATAATACTCAGACGGTCAGCCGTAATTTATTGGGTGAAGTCGTCGATTTGGTGATCGTAGTCGGCGGTGATGGTTCATTGCTTCATGCTGCACGTGCCTTGGTGAAATATAATACCCCTGTGATTGGGGTGAACCGTGGTCGTTTGGGCTTCCTGACCGATATCAAACCCACAGAAGTGATTTTCAAGTTAGATCAAGTGCTCAAAGGTGAGTTTCAGCTAGACCGACGTTTCTTGTTGGAAATGGAAATTCGCTCGAAAGGCGAGTCGATTTATGATGCTGTGGCTTTAAATGATATTGTGCTGCACTCGGGTAAATCGGTACACATGATCGACTTTGAACTGAATATTGATGGGCAATATGTATACCGCCAACACAGTGACGGTTTAATTGTTTCGACACCAACCGGCTCTACAGCTTATGCATTATCTGGTGGTGGTCCGATTGTCCACCCAAGTATGGATGCGATTGCCTTAGTGCCAATGCATCCACATACTTTGTCGTCACGGCCGATTGTCGTCGGCGGACAAAGCGAAATTAAAATTTTGATTCGTGAAAATCGTGTTCTACCAATGGTCAGTGCCGATGGTCAACACAGTGTATCATTGGGTGTAGGCGATAGTTTACATATCCGCAAACATCCATTTAAGCTCAACTTATTACATCCACCTGGTTATGACTTCTATATGGCATGTCGTACCAAGCTAGGCTGGAACCAAGATTTTGACTCATTAAAGCAGGATTAATTATGAATATTGAACAGATGCTTGCCGTACTCGATCCTGAAATTGTTGGTCGATTAAAAACGGCAATTGAAATTGGTAAATGGCCAAATGGCGTAGCGCTGACTCAAGAACAACGTCAAATTTGTATGCAAGCGGTGTATGCATGGGAAATTAAACATTTGCCAGAAGATGAGCGTAGTGGTTATATCGACCGCGGGACCAAAGAAGAAGATGAGCATTGCGACTCGCATGTGGAAGAACCTGAGTTCAAGCCCATTCGTTTCGTTTAATCCGTTTTCTGTCTGATTGAAAAAGCCAGCTTAATGCTGGCTTTTTATTGGCTTGATGCATGCCTAAATTTTTTGCTTCATACTGCTTATTTAAGCGTGACGATTTGCCCACATGGTTTTGGCAGTTTGCATTGCATCATCAAAACTTGCGACGGCGCCCATGGAATACAGTGCAATTCCCATGGTTTCGATGACTGCGATTTCACCATATTCATGTACCTGTTGACCGTCCCAAACGGCTTTAAAGACGGCCAAATCGAGTTCTTCTTCGACGGGACTGCGGTTGTCCGTCAGTTTAGGCAATTCATGTTCATACATTTCACCATCCTTGATGCCACAAATTAAGGTTTTTGCATCGGGGTTACGTTCGAATTCACCACCTTCACCCTTAATGACAGCACTATTTTGATAACCCAATTGGAATGCCGCACGTTGATGTGATCCACGATAGGCTGGGTGGAAAATCGCTTGCATGGTGGCTTTGGCATTAAACGGATTTATTAGGCGGGCAAGGGTGTGAATTGGGGAACGCAAACCCATCACATTGCGCAGTGAAATTAGATCACTGAGTATTGGCGAAATGACGTCGAGCGGAATATAAGCAAAATGACGCTGATTGAGCTGCTGTTCCACATCTGTATCATTTTGGCAAATAGGAAAACCCAAATACTCTAATACTTGTTCTGTATAAAGGCGGTTAATGGTATGACCTGAAGCACCATGCATCACGACATTGTAGCCGTGTTTTGCCAGCGTTAATGCGGCCAATAAAAACCAAGGATAATGTTTACGTTTACCTGCATAAGATGACCAATCTAAATCGACATCAAGCTTTTTAAACTTGAGTTGATCACGGGAGGCTTGGACAAAGCCAGTGAGTTCATCGACAGATTCTTCTTTTACACGCAATAACATCAAGAAAGCGCCCAATTGAACGTCTAAAACCTCATCTTTTAAGATCATGCTGAACGCTTGGTAGGCTTCATTATAAGTGAGAGAACGTGCGCCATTTTTACCTTTACCCACGATACGGACAAATTGCGCAAAAGGATGTTCAAAATCTTTGTAAATATTTCGTTTATTGTTCATGCAAATACTGGGCTTAAAATTAGGACTTAAGGATAGTTTACTTCTATAGTTGGTATTTTTCAGCCTGATAACAGGTTTAAAAAAGGATGTCTTTAGACTATCGTCTAATGATCTCGGTCTATTATTTAACCGAAATTAACATTTGTGGCAGAACAAGCCATTAAAAAACAGGTAAAATTTAACCTACTTTAGTATGTGTTTCATCTCCTGATCAATGCGCTGATTTTATATCAGGTCCTGATGTGATTATTTAATCACCATACATATTTCGTTTTTCTGTATTTGGCTAAGTCAAATACCTTTGGTGCTCTTTTGTCGAAGACAAAGGGGTTTTGGGCTGTTTATTTTTTGAAAATAGACAAAAACTGAATATTTCTTTGAAGCAGAAATATATCGTGAAGTAATGTCATGGCTAAAAAACCAATTTATAAGTCACTATATTTTCAAGTGATCGTTGCCATTATTGCGGGTGTATTGGTGGGGCATTTCTCACCAAGTGGCACACAAATTATCAATGGTACCGAGCAATACGTAAAAGGCTGGGGTGAATTGTTCTATCCACTAGGACAAGGTTTCATCAAGCTGATTAAAATGATTATTGCACCTGTGATCTTCTGTACCGTGGTAAGTGGTATTGCAGGTATGGAAAGCATGAAATCTGTGGGTAAGACAGGTGGGGTCGCTTTACTATACTTCGAAATCGTTTCGACCATCGCACTCATTATCGGTCTTGCAGTGATTAATATTGCAAAACCTGGTGTAGGCATGAACGTAGATCCAGCATCTTTAGATACTGCAGGTATTTCTAAATATGTTGAATCTGGTGCAGCACAATCTACCCAAGAATTTTTTATGAATATCATCCCAAACACCGTTGTTGGTGCGTTTGCTGAGGGTGAGATTCTTCAAGTTCTATTATTTGCCTTATTATTTGGTTTTGCATTGCATAAACTTGGTGATGCAGGTAAGCCTGTATTGAAGTTTATTGATCAAATTGCACATGTATTCTTTAACATTGTAAACATGATCATGAAGCTTGCGCCAATTGGTGCCTTCGGTGCGATGGCTTATACCATTGGTAAATATGGTATTGGTAGTTTGGCGCAATTGGGTCAATTGATCATCTGCTTCTATATTACCTGTTTGCTGTTTATTTTCCTTGTACTTGGCTCAATTGCACGTATTTGCGGTTTCAGTATCCTCAAAATGATTCGTATGATTCGCGAAGAGTTACTGATCGTACTGGGTACGTCTTCTTCTGAATCTGTACTGCCACGTATGTTGAAAAAACTCGAACTTGCTGGTGCAGAAAAATCTGTAGTGGGCCTTGTTATTCCAACAGGTTATTCATTTAACCTAGATGGTACGTCTATTTACCTGACCATGGCAGCAATCTTTATTGCACAAGCGACCAATACACCGCTTGATATTTCGCATCAGATCACGTTGTTGTTGGTTCTACTCATTTCATCTAAGGGTGCTGCGGGTGTGACGGGTTCAGGCTTTATTGTGATGGCTGCAACATTGTCTGCTGTGGGTCATATTCCTGTTGCAGGTTTGGCATTGATTCTTGGTATTGACCGTTTCATGTCAGAAGCACGTGCATTAACGAACCTTGTCGGTAACTCTTTGGCAACGATTGTGGTTGCGAAATGGGTGGGTCAATTAGACAAAGAAAAACTGGATTTTGCTTTGGCAAACCCTGAAGAAATTGACCGTCAGATGCAAGAAGAAGGCAACGCACATCATGCCTAAGGCAGATGCTGTGATGTAAAAGATGTGTTTAAAAAGGAAGCTTCGGCTTCCTTTTTTAATGCAGGACTAAAGCCAAATTTGAACGCTTTAGTTTTTGGGCATGACGGCCGTTCTAAACTGCAATAGGATGGAGTTCAACAAAACAACAAACTTAACCAAGGAAGAAACACATGCTGGCTTATGATGCAGACTTAGAATTATTTCGAGATAACTTTCGCCGTTTTATGGCAGAGCATGTCGCACCACATTATGAGCAATGGGAACGTGAAGGCATTATGCCGCGATCAGTATGGAATGCCTTGGGTGAAAATGGCTTTTTATGTGTCGATGTGCCTGAAGAATATGGCGGCTATGGCGTCCCAACGCATTATTCACTGATGTTAGTTGAAGAATCTGCTCGCGCAGGTTTTAGTGCATTATCGACAGGTATTTCATGCCATTCTGAAATTGCAGCGCCTTATATTTTGCACATTGGTTCAGAAGAACAAAAACAATATTGGTTACCGAAAATGGTCACAGGTGAGGTGGTCGGTGCTATTGGTATGACAGAGCCGGGAGCAGGTTCGGACTTGCAGTCTATGCGCAGTAGTGCAATTTTGCAGGGTGATCATTATCTGCTCAATGGCTCGAAAACTTTTATTTCAAATGGTCAACATGCAGACCTTGTGGTATTGGCTGCGAAAACTGATCCACAAGCACGTGCCAAAGGTGTGTCATTACTTTTAGTCGATACACATTTGGATGGATTTAAGAAAGGTACCAACCTCGACAAAATTGGTCTGCATGCGCAAGACACTTCAGAGTTGTTTTATGACAACGTCAAAGTGCCAAAAGAGCAACTTTTGGGTCAAGCTGGACAAGGCTTTGCTTACTTGATGCAAGAGTTACCGCGTGAACGTACCGCAATTGCCTCGACTGCAATTGGTGCGATTCGCGGTTCCATTGATGTGGCAACGCAGTATGTTAAAGAGCGACAAGCGTTCGGACAGGCGATCGGACAGTTCCAAAATACTCGTTTTGTCTTGGCACAGGCTAAGATTGACGAATTGGCTACAGCGGCATTTTATAATCAAAATGTTGAACTTTATATGCAAGGCAAACTTGATGTTGAAACTGCAGCAGCACTCAAGAGCTTTTCTACCGATATGCAAATGAAAGTGGCCCATAATCTACTTCAATTATTTGGTGGCTATGGTTATATGACCGAATATCCAATTTCACGTTTCTTTGTCGATGCACGTATTCAGCAAATCTACGGTGGCACCAATGAAATTATGAAAGAAATCGTGGCACGAAGTATTTTAGGTCGATAAACAATTTATCAGGCTGAAATTAAAATAGCGAAGTGAAGACTTCGCTATTTTTTTTAGGATGTATTTCTATAGAGACGATGTATTTCTATAGATTTGCTTATTTGAATTAGATTGTGTGTTTAATTTTGCGTGAATATTTTGAAACCTATGATAATGACGGTTGCCCCAAAACTTGCAAACAGACTTCAATAAATTCAGGTGTATCTAAAGTACTGCGAGACGATATATATAGGTTATTATCATTCACAACCGATTGATCCGACACCACCACACCTGCGTTTAACAAAGCGGATTTAAGTGTTTCAGATTGGGCGAAATGGCGACCTTGTATGACACCAGCTTCTAGTAACAACTGTGGACCATGGCAACTGCTCAAGATCGGCTTTTGGCTATCTGCAAAATTACGTACAAAATAGATAAAACGGTCATCTAAAGCGAGTTTCTCTGGGGAATAACCGCCGGGAATAAATAAGGCATCAAAATCATGCACAGAGGCATCGTCGATACTTTGGTCAATGGTGATCTGGGAACGGCGTTTCATGCCGTAAACGATTTTTCCAACCTGATCTTCGATATTGATAATGCTGTGCCGAGCGGCTCGAAAGGCCTCCACAGGCTCAAGATACTCAATATCTTCAAAATCGTAGGTCACTAACACTGCAATTTTCTTGTGCATACTTGTACCTATGGGGCTGTTATTTTTTTTCTGATATTTAGACTACAAAGCAATGATAAGAATTACCTGTGTCTTTTGTAATAAATGCGTCAATGACTGTAAACACTAGATGAAAGTGCCTATTAAGTCACTGAAAAAACGATCAATGACCAAGTGTTTATATAGATCATCTTTAAGTTTCAAATTATTTCTATGCCATGAAAACCAAGTTTTGAAATTTTTATTTTGCTTCAAGTATTGAGAGCAAAATTTAAAACTGAAATGACCAATGAAACAAATTGATTGATGGGCTTATACAAGGAGATGGATCTGAGGCAAATTTGGAGGAAAAGAGAAGGTCTATTTATTGTGCTGCTCAAGATGAATGATCAATAAAGCCGTCAAAAGGTAAGATTTGCCTTAATTATGGCTTTACCTATCAGTTTGGCTGTTTTGGCTCTTAAGTTAAGCTGATGAAGCTTTAATCAACTGTATGTTTTTAAGGCTGAAACCATCAAAGTCGTATTGCGCAACATTTGAAAGCTAACTATTGTTATACTGTTTGCAAAATTTTTTTGAAGGGCGACATAACAATGATCAACGATGATCAAAACACTCCGACTTCTCTGGACTTAGCTCAAATTCGTGAAGATATCGACTCTGTTGATATGCAGATTCAACAACTTATCAACCGTCGTGCGAAACTAGCTGAAGCTGTGGCAAAAGCAAAATTTGCTGCAGAAGAGAATCCATTGTTTTATCGTCCTGAACGTGAGGCGCAAGTTTTACGCAAAGTTATGGATCGTAACGAAGGCCCATTGTCTGATGTGACAATGGCACGTTTATTCCGTGAGATCATGTCGGCTTGTTTAGCCCTTGAAGCACCGCAAAGTATTGCGTTCTTAGGTCCAGTTGGGACTTATACACATTCGGCAGTGTTGAAACACTTTGGTCAAGACGCTGTGGTGCGCCCATTACCAACAATTGATGAAGTATTCCGCGAAGTAGAAGCAGGCAGTGCGCACTATGGTTTAGTGCCTGTTGAAAACTCATCTGAAGGGGTAGTGAACCATACTTTAGATTGCTTTAAATCTTCACATCTGAATGTTATTGGTGAAGTGGAACTGCGTATTCATCACCAATTCTTAGTGTCTGAAAACACACGTAAAGACAGCATTAAACAAATTTATGCTCATCAACAAACTTTGGCGCAATGCCGTGGTTGGTTAGATGCTCATTATCCAGGTGTAGAACGTGTTGCACTCAGTTCAAATGCAGAAGCTGCACGCCGTATTCGCAATGAATGGCACTCAGCAGCAATTGCTTCTGAAGTCGCTGCGAACATTTACAACCTTGAAATTTTGCATAGCAATATTGAAGACAATCCTGAAAATACTACTCGTTTCTTGGTGATTGGTCGTGAGAAAGTACCGCAATCGGGCAATGATAAAACTTCATTGTTGATTTCTGCGCATGACCGTGCAGGGGCATTACTTGAAATTCTTGCACCGTTTGCCAAGCATAATATTAGCTTAACAAGTATCGAAACACGTCCTGCATTACCAGAAAAATGGGCTTATGTATTCTTTGTGGACTTGGAAGGTCATGTTGAGCAAGAAAACGTGAAAGCGGCGATTGAAGAAATTCGTCCATTGGTTAAAGAAATTCGTGTATTGGGTTCATATCCGATTGCTGTTCTTTAAGATCACAACTGTGATCAATTCCATCAGGAGTTGATCACCTTCATCATTTGAAAAAACTGGAAGTGTAAAATGACGTTTGTCCCAGCCAATGAAGGCATTGCAAAGCTAAAGCCTTACCAACCAGGTAAACCAATTAGTGAACTTGAGCGTGAGTTGGGTATTACAGATATCGTAAAACTCGCATCAAATGAAAACCCATTGGGTTGTTCTGACAAAGTGAAAGAAGCGGTTGCTGCTGAACTTGCAGAAATTGGTCGATATCCGGATGGTGGCGGTTTTATTTTGAAAGACCAAGTTGAAAAACAATTTGGTATTGCACATGACCGCATTACGTTGGGTAATGGTTCAAACGATCTTCTAGAAATTTTCGCTCGTGCTTTTGTTTCAGAGCAAGACTCTGTGGTGTATAGCCAACACGCATTTGCTGTGTATGGTCTGGTGACACAAGCCATTAATGCTGAAGCGATTGAAGTGCCTGCAAAAGGTTTTTCACATGACCTAGATGCAATGGCTGCGGCAATTAAAGACAATACTAAATTGATTTTTATTGCGAACCCAAATAATCCAACAGGTACATGGTTTGAAGAAGCTGAATTTGAAGCGTTCATGCAAAAAGTACCTGCAAATGTGATCGTGGTTTTAGATGAAGCTTATGTGGAATATTTCCCAGAAAACTTCAACAGCTTGAAATTCTTAGATCAATACGCAAACTTAATCGTTAGCCGTACCATGTCAAAATGCTATGGCTTGGCTGCGCTACGTGTTGGTTTTGCTTTGGCTTCAGTTGAAGTGACGGATTTCCTTAATCGTATTCGTCAACCATTTAACGTCAACCATCTTGCGATGGTGGCTGCAGTTGCTGCACTTAAAGATGAAGCGTTTATTGAAAAATCACGCGTAGTGAACAAAGCGGGTATGGCTCAACTTGAGTCAGGCTTTGATGCTTTAGGTTTAGCGTATGTGCCTTCACGTGCCAACTTCATTTTAGTTAATGTAAAAGCAGATCCTGCACAGACTTTCAATGCTTTATTAAAAGAAGGTGTGATTGTTCGTCCAGTTGGTATCCCCGAGCATTTACGTGTATCAATTGGGACTGAAGCTGAAAATGCTAAATTCTTAGCGGCATTGGCTAAAGTTTTGGGCTTAGAGGCTAAAGCTTAAGTCATGTCTGTACCACTATTTGAAAAAGTTGCTTTTATTGGGCTTGGGCTAATTGGCTCAAGCCTAGCTCGTGTCATGATTGCTGAAGGATTGGCTAAGGAAATTGTGGCGTCTACGCGTTCACAAAAAACTTTAGAAGATGCAAAAGCTTTAGGACTTATTCAGCAGGGTTATAGCGATCCTGCTGAAGCGGTCAAAGGTGCAGATCTCGTTGTCTTGGCTTTACCTGTTCGTGCGACACAAAAAGTCCTTGAGGTGATCAAACCTTATCTATCCGAACAGACGATTATTACCGATGTTGGGAGTACCAAAGGCAATGTCGTTGATGCAGCGAAAGCAGTCTATGGTGAGCAATTACCTGCTGGTTTTGTACCGGGGCATCCGATTGCTGGGGCTGAACTAACAGGTGTGCATGCAGGTAAGGTAGATTTATTTGCTAATCACAAAGTGATTTTGACACCATTACCAAGCAGTGCAGATTGGGCTGTAGAGAAACTGATTCAATTGTGGCAAGCTGCCAAAGCGGAAGTAATTTGCATGGATGTGGAAAAACACGATGAAGTGTTGGCCCATACCAGTCATCTTCCGCATTTGATGGCATTTAACTTGGTTGAGCAACTTGCGAACCGAGAAGACAATTTAGATATTTTCCGTTATGCCGCTGGCGGTTTTCGTGATTTCTCACGCATTGCTGCAAGCGACCCACATATGTGGCATGACATCTTTTTTGCCAATAAAAAGGCAATTTTAAATGCGGTAGATGGCTTTGAAAAACAATTGGCTATTCTTCGCAAACTGATTGAAGATGAAAATTCACAAGCGTTGATGGGACTGTTGGGGCATGCACAAGCGGCACGTCAACATTTCAATCACATGCTCGCAAAGAAACCACTGATGGAGAAAAATAAAGTGACGACACAGCAATTCAAAATTTTACCGGGTCCAAAGCAATTCCAAGGTAAATTTACTGTGCCAGGTGATAAATCTGTGTCACATCGCTCTATCATGTTTGGTGCTATTGCAGAAGGCACAACGCATGTCACTGGTTTCCTTGAAGGTGAAGATGCCTTGGCAACCCTTCAAGCATTCCGCGATATGGGTGTAAGTATTGAAGGCCCTAAAAACGGCGAAGTCACTATTCATGGTGTAGGCATGCATGGTTTAAAAGCACCTGCAGGCGCTTTGTATATGGGCAATTCAGGTACTTCAATGCGTTTGCTTTCAGGCATGTTGTCGGCACAAAAGTTTGATTCGGTGATGACGGGTGATGCGTCATTATCAAAACGTCCAATGGAACGTATTGCCAAACCATTACGTGAAATGGGTGCGCAAATTCAAACTACAGGTGAGCGTGGTACGCCGCCAGTATCTATTTCTGGAAGTCAAAACCTGAAAGGTATTCATTACGACTTACCAATGGCATCTGCACAAGTAAAATCCGGTATTTTGTTGGCTGGTCTTTGGGCGGAAGGTGAAACTGTTGTCACTGAGCCGGAACCAACACGTGACCATTCAGAGCGTATGCTTCGTGCATTTGGTTATGACGTGAAAACAGAAGGCAACCGCATTTCACTTCAAGGTGGCGGCAAGTTAGTCGGTACAGACATTCAAGTACCCTCTGACATTTCATCTGCAGCATTCTTTATGGTGGGTGCAGCGATTACTGAAGGTTCAGATGTCACACTCGAAGCGGTTGGCATTAATCCAACACGTACAGGTGTGATCGAAATTTTAAAACAGATGGGTGCTGACCTGACTGTTGAAAATGAGCGTATCGCTGGTGGTGAGCCGATTGCAGATATTCGTATTCGTGGTTCACGCACGCTTAAAGGCATTCATATGCCAGAAGATCAAGTGCCATTGGCGATTGATGAATTTCCAGCACTGTTTATTGCAGCGGCATGTGCAGAAGGTCAAACCATTTTGACCGGTGCAGCTGAACTTCGAGTGAAAGAGTCGGATCGTATTCAAGTGATGGCAGATGGCCTAAAAATTATGGGTATTGACTGCACGCCTACTGATGACGGCATCATTATTGAAGGTCAAGGTAAAACGGGTGAGTGGGGTGCAATCTTCACAGGTGGTCAAATTGAGTCACATCATGACCACCGTATTGCAATGAGCTTCTCAATGGCAGGTTTACGTACTTCGGGTGAAATTAATATCGTGGGTACAGAAACCGTTGCGACCAGCTTCCCGACATTTACAGAGCTAGCGACTCAAGCCGGTTTAACGATTGTGGTAAGTGAATAAATAATTCACTAAATTTGTATATTTATTCAACAACAGCCAAGCAAATGCTTGGCTGTTTGGTTTTAATTGCTTATGCTAAAACCATACAACAAGAATGTCTTTGGATAGATACATGAGAAAACTACAATTCACCGCCCATAGCGATTCAAATCGAGTTGAAAGCAGTGCTGATACGCAAACTCAAGTGGCTGAGTTTTTAGCAAGTAAGCTTGAGAAATATGGCTTTCAAACGTTATCGCAAAGTGGTGATCAGATTGCAGTCAGTGTCGATCAGCATGAATTGCCACTTTCAGTGACATGTCAGGGGCAGGATGAATCCGGTCGTCTAGTCTGTGAAATTACCTCTTATCCAGATGAAGACCAAGATTGGTTAGATCGTATTACTGAGCAAAGTCTATTGAACCAATTGGCTCAAGCGGTCGAAAACAGTTTAAAAGAAGAAGAGTCATATAGTGAGTTTCAATGGAAACAAATGACGAAATGATCTGAAAATTTGAATTAAAAATCATCCATAAAAAAGCAGCATAGCGCTGCTTTTTTGTTTTTTAACAGAATGTATTGAACAAGGTTATAGACATTCAATATTGATTGGATTAATGGTTCGATTGCTCTTTTTCACATAGTCACACATTTTTTCTGACTCTTGTTCATTGAGTCCCCAAAACACGATCACACCACGTTGATCAGTCAATTTGCTATCGCTTAAATAAATATAATGAGTGTCATGATAGTTTTTATCGAGCATATCTTTATATTTTTGATCGGTAAAAGATGAACAAGATGAAATTTCAGCTTCTTTACACACCGAGTCACTCGAACAGCGTTGCTTAAAGGTTGAGATCATATTCATGGTGTCAGTGCTGTTGAGTTGGGCTTCGCACACTTGGCTGTTGGGAAAGTCATAGACCATCTTTAAGCTAAAATCACGACCATCGACATTCATCTTGTATGACGCAGTCAAATAGGCTTTGGGACCATCGTTCGCAGCAACCGTAGATGCTGGCAAATTTGTCGTTGTGGATGGGGTTGAATTAAAATAATAGACCAAAGCTGCAATGCCTAGACTTAAAATCACAGCAACAATAAATTTCATTTTTCCCTCTAAATTTTATCTTAATTTTTCTGGGTATTATTTCTGTAGTTGATTATTTAAACAAGTAAATTATTGGTTTTTTAGATAAAAAATTGAGGCGTAATCAAAATTAAACGAGCATCGGCTTAAGTCATTACATGTTGAACGAATTATGCATCGCTAATGCAAAAAAAAATGGATAAATCGAAAAGCGAGTAGTTCAGTTTATCTGAAATATTGGGGGAATAGAGCGTTCGCTAGGCAAAAAAAATGAGCCAGTTAAGCTGACTCATTTTTTTGTATTTTTTATACTAAAAAGCGTGAAATCGCGATACGAAGCTGTTTTAGATAACCTGTAAAGAAGTGGTTTGCACCTGGTAAAACCGTGATTAAATGGCGCTGTGGTTTGGCCCACTGAATCAAGTCAGATAACAGTGTGACATTATCTTCTTCACCATGAATAAATAAAATATCACCCTTAATATGCGGAGTCACATAGTGACGCACACCTGCAACTGTTGTGGTTGGTAGGCCACATAAAATAGTTTGTACAGGCTGCAATTCTACTGGCAATAGGGCATAGCATTTAGTCATGACATTTGCACCAAAACTAAAACCGCCTGCATAAAATGGCAGGTTCGGATGTTGGTTACGAGCAAATTCAATGACTTGCATAGTGTCTTTGGTTTCACCATTGCCTTCGTCATGTATTCCTGCACTTTGGCCAGAACCACGGAAACTTGGGCGATAGACAACATAGCCACGCTCTAAGAACATTTGTGCTAAAAGCACAGGGACTTTGTGCTGTGGTGTGCCACCTTGCAATGGGTGAGGGTGTGTAACTACCGCGAATCCTTTCACTTCACCCTGTGGATAATCAACAAAAATTTCAAGTTGACCCATCGGCCCTTGAATGAACATTTGTTCTGACATAATTACTAAAATGTGAAAGCGGGAGAGACTATAGTTTACAGATTAATATTATCTAAAACACAGATTGGCTTTGAAATTACTCTACTGTTATAGTTTGTTTAATTAAAAATTAATCAGGATGTTTATGCTCGCTTTAATTTCTCCAGCAAAAACTTTAGATTACGAAACCGCTTTACCGACTGAAAAATTTACTCAACCACGACTATTAGATCATTCTGAAGAATTGATCTCAGTCGCACGTAAATTGTCGGCGAGTGAAATTTCAAGCTTGATGAGTGTCAGTGAGAAAATTGCGACATTAAATGTTGAACGCTTCCGAGATTGGCAGCCTGATTTTGATTTTGCGAATGCACGCCAAGCAATCTTTGCCTTTAAAGGTGATGTTTATACGGGTTTAGATGCATACAAACTTGCAAATACCGACCTTCAATATGCACAAACCCATTTGCGTATGCTCTCGGGTCTCTATGGTTTATTGCGTCCGCTTGATCTAATGATGCCATATCGTTTAGAAATGGGAACCAAGTTACAAAACCCACGTGGACATAACCTGTACGAGTTTTGGGACAATATCATCACCAATCTGATTAATGATGATTTGGCAAAAGCGGGTTCTGAAATTTTGGTCAACATCGCTTCAGATGAATACTATAAGTCGGTAAAAGAAGCAAAAATCAAAGCCGAAATCATCAAGCCTGTTTTTCTGGACCAAAAGAACGGCAAATATAAAGTCATCAGTTTCTATGCCAAAAAGGCACGTGGCTTAATGGCGCGTTATTTGTTGGAAAATAAAATTGAACGTATTGAAGACATTAAGTCCTTCAATACCGATGGTTATTATTTCGATGCAGAGAGTAGCTTAAAGGGCGAATTGGTCTTTAAGCGAGACGAACAACAAGCCGCTTAATTTCGAAATTGAAAAACTTAGACCGAAAAGAATATGAATAGCCGCTGCTTAGAACTCAGCGGCTTTTTTTATCTTCTTCATTCGAGATGTAATGGTGGGTCTGTGAAATTGATCGTGCTTTAAATTTCGCAGGTGAAATGATCTATGATTTGAGGTTTTTTGCGGAAAAGGCTTCGAAAAAACATTCAGTTATTATCTTGTCTATCAGTCTAAAATATATTACAAAGTTAACATTGATCGAACAAATAGCTTATTAAATGACTTAATAAGATATAAAATTGTGAAACACGTCACTTTTTTGTTTAAGTTTTTTGTTATTATAGCCAAATATTTAAACATGAATAAAATTTTGTTATGAAAAAAATACTGATACCAATTTTTATACTCAGCATTGTGTTCTTAGGGTTTAGTGTTTATAAAAATGCAGAGTTAAAGCGACAGCAAGAAATTAATCAGGTGTTCAATGATGATTTGAACGCATCACCTTATATGCGCTAAAAAAAGTCAATCTTGCAGCTTCTGCATTGAGCTCAAGCATGGTCTTGAAGTGTTCGTCTAAATCTTGATATTTTATTTTTATATATAATAATAGGACTTACGCATTGACGGATTCAAAAAAGTATTAAAATACTTTATAAAGTATCTGTGATCAGACGAATTAAAAATGCTTCTACAGCAACTTGTACTCTACCCATTTATATGGGCTTTCTCATG